>JAZKEP010000081.1:3561-5626 GCA_040387015.1 Bacteroidota bacterium | reverse complement strand
CAAGCCACCATAGCCTGTCGACCAACTCCATTTACCTATCAGACTGAACTTGGCAATAAAAGCATCCTGACCAAACAACTGAACGGGAACAGTGTAGTTACCTGAAGTGGCCTGAGGAAAATCCCAGCTTTGCGAAAAACCGGTAACAAAAATACCTTCGGGAGAAGTGGTCACTGCATTAGCCTGGTCCTGATCGGAACCGCCAAAGAATGTAGCCCACACTAAGTTCTGCTTCCGGTCGGTTTTCATAATTATTAAATCAACGTTCTTAGCCGGATAAACGGAGTAAGAACCATTGGTTTGAGGGAAAGTAGGCACCGCATAATCGCTGGAATAACCCACCGTAAATGTATTGAGTGAATCGTCTGCGGCAATACTTTTAAAGCTGGTGCGTAGTGTATCTAACTCTGCACCCCATAAAAGTACCAGAGGTGGATCAATAGTAAAACCTCCTGCTTTCTTTAATTGTTCGGGAATCTGAAAACTGATGCGGTTGCCTTGCACGCTTACTGCACCCGCGTATTCTTTATCCAGATGCTGAAGAACAATGGGCCCTTCCTTTACTACCATATTTTCGCTGGAATAAAGAATGTTGTTACCCTCGCTGAGTCTGGGTGCTGCTCCCGAAACAGTATATTGAATAACACTGGCATCTGCACCCAGGTTAACCATAAACTCATGCTTAGGATTATCGCTTTCATCAAAACTCCATACCCAGTCAATACCGGGGTAGATGTTGCGGACAATAACCATGTCAGTAGTGCGCACATCTTCCAATGCCTCTTGCGCATGGTAAAAGTGCAGGGCGGGATATGAGCCTTTTACATATTTAACCTGCTCGCGATGGATGGATACATTTTGAAGTGCAAAATCTATTTTGTTGTAAATAGTGCTCTTGTCCGAATGTTTGGCTGTAACAATTGAGTAGCCCGTATTAGTAATAAACAACTGCGCCTGTTTTCCCTGCGAATAAAAGAGAACATCACTCGAAGTATTTCCAGTTTCGCTTTTTACCTGCCCGCGGTTTTCGATAAATAATTCAGAGAACCGCTCCTTTATATCAGCTGCTGCAAGCAGTGATGAAGAGAAGAATAATAGTAGAACTAAAGTGTGTAAGCGCTTGGTGTAGTGTGTTTCCAAAGCAACTGCTTTATATTTTAAAAATAGTTAAGTTTTCGGGAAAAAGAATTAAAGACCGTTTATTTTTTTGGGGAGAGATATGGAAGAGCCCTGCCCATGCCATGTGAAAGGCAGCCTTCGCCTCGTACCGGGCGACCTTCACCTCGAGATTCTATCTCACCGTTGTATGTTATCTTTCTCCAACCAGGAGCGCGCATCGCTTAGATTATTAAAAGCTTTAACCCTCATGCCGCGGTTTACGGCTACCGTTTCTCCAAAATGCCCGGGATCGAGAACGGGCTCCATCAAAACATAAGCAAACATAGGTGATAACGAATGGTATGAGGCCAGCTTCAAAATTTGCTCCGCACAAAACTCACCATATTCATAGCGATCCATAGTGGTAAGTTCTCGGGTAACAGATCGTCCGTCAAAAAGCACTTTACCAATCCTGTGCTCAATAACCTCTTCGATTAACTGTGCAAAGGTTTGCTTTGAGGTTTCTAAAGTAAAAGGCCCCATGGCTTTTACATATAGTGTGTTATCTTCTATTTTGGTTTGTATTTCCATGGTTAAGTGGTTGTAGGAACCAAAAATATAAATTCATTTGGTCCTGTTAATTACTTAATTAGGATGAACAAAACGGGTTTCAGAAACGGGCATCAAGGGGGTAATTATCTTATGCTATCACCTCAGTTTTGAATTCACTGTTAAAGTGAAACTCAATATCGGGGTTGTTCTCGCGTTCCATTTTCAGGAACCAATCGGAAGGGGCCAGGTAAACGGTGTGGCCGTCTTTATCCTGCACAATTGAAGTTGATTTAAACCGGATAAACTCTTCGAGCTTTTGCGCGTTATCGCTCCGCAGCCAGCAGGCGCGCGTCATGCTGATGGGCTGAAACTTACAGCTTGCATTGTACTCATGCTGCAAACGGTATTGAATTAC
>JAZKEP010000081.1:980-3551 GCA_040387015.1 Bacteroidota bacterium | reverse complement strand
AACTTACGGTTGCCGGGCTGCTGTGTAAACAACTGCGCTACTCCCTCATCGGTTAATTGCTGAATGCCTTTTTCAAGCTGCTTGCTCTTCATTGGGTCGGTATTAATAAGTTCCTTGAAAATTTCGGGCGAGAAGCTTGGGATACCGCGTATCTGAAACTCTTCTCCTTCGGTTAACACATCACCTATCTTAAAGCTGCCGGTATCATAAAGGCCCACCACGTCACCGGGGAAAGCTTCATCCACAATGTTCTTTTCCTGCGCCATAAAAGTTACAGGCGTGCTGAAACGAAAATCTTTATGCAGGCGCACATGGTGGTAGTACGTATGTCTTTCAAAGGTTCCGCTGATGACACGCATAAAAGCAATACGGTCGCGGTGCTTGGGATCGAGGTTGGCATGTATCTTAAAGATAAAGCCCGTCATTTTCTTTTCACCGGGCTCCACAAAGCGGGTGTCGGTTTCCCTGCCGCGCGGTGTGGGCGAAATTTCGAGAAAGGTTTCGAGCAACTCCTGAACCCCAAAATTATTAACCCCCGAACCGAAGAACACTGGTGCAAGATTTCCTTTCAGGTATTCTTCCACCTCAAAATTATCGTAGACTATCTCTACGGTTTCTATATCCTCGCGCAACTGCATGGCATCGGCTTCGCCAACCTGCTTTTCCAGTTCCGGGTCATTCACATCGGTTATCTGCAATATCTCATTCGCAATTTTAGTAGTGCTCGACTTGAATAGATTCAGATACTTCTTATGCAGATTGTAAACGCCTTTAAATAAACTTCCGCGGTTAATAGGAAACGACAAAGGCCGCACGCGTATCTTCAATTCTTTTTCAATCTCATCCAGCAAATCGAAAGGGTCGCGGCCTTCGCGGTCAAGTTTATTTATAAAAACTATCACAGGAGTTTTGCGCATGGCGCAAACTTCCATCAGCTTTTTTGTTTGTGCTTCTACTCCTTTCACCGAGTCAACCACCATAATTACGGAATCAACCGCGGTGAGTGTGCGGTAGGTATCTTCAGCAAAGTCCTTGTGACCAGGAGTATCGAGAATGTTGATGATTTTGCCCTGATACTCAAAACTCATAACCGAGGTGGCCACCGAAATTCCCCGCTGCTTTTCAATTTCCATAAAATCGCTGGTGGCGGTCTTCTTTATCTTGTTGCTCTTTACAGCCCCTGCCGTTTGAATAGCCCCTCCGAATAGAAGCAGCTTTTCAGTAAGCGTGGTCTTACCTGCATCGGGGTGAGAGATGATGCCAAAGGTTCTTCGTTTATTTATTGCGTCTGTCAGTTCCATATTAAAGGCTGCGAAAATAGAAAAAGGCCTGAGACGATAAATGGCACGCAGCCAAGGCCATTTTGGATTTAGATTTCTGCTTTCTCGTTTCTGATTTCTGATTTCTAATTTCTGCTTTCTGATCAGAGTTTAGTATTTAAGGTTTATAGTTCTACTTTCATTTCAAAATTTACATCATGCATATTACCAAACCTGAAGTTTCTGAATACCCCGGCTTTAATGCTTCTTATGTTGACATGGTGGAAGAGAATGATTTGATTGCTGCTTTGAAAAACAGCGAAAAGAAAATAGTTGACTTAGTAAAGAGCATCTCCGAAGAAAAAGCGGACCATCGGTATGATTCAGGCAAGTGGAGCATTAAAGAAATAATCATTCACCTGAGCGATGCTGAAAGAGTTTTTGCCTACCGCGCGCTTCGCTTTTCGCGCAACGACAGAACAGAATTATCAGGCTTTGATGAAAACCACTGGGTTCCTGAAAGCAACGCATCCGCACGAACTTTAGAAGATATTTTGCACGAGTTTATCCTGGTAAGGCAATCATCGCTTTTCCTTTTTAAGAACCTGACGAAAGAAATGAGTATGCGAAAAGGAATTGCTAATGGCAAGGAAGTTTCAGTGCGTGCAATAGGATATGTCATTTGCGGACATGCGCTTCATCACTATAAAATCATCAAAGAAAGATACTTGAAATAAAACTTAGTCTTTCACCAGTTTCAAAACACCCGGAACTGAAGAAACCTTCACGAAGTAAACACCGCTCATAGCACTAAGCGTAATTTCGGATTGCGGATTTCGAATTGTGGATTTGAATACAAGCCTTCCAACGGCATCAAACACTTCAAACTTCTCTCCTATTAAATTATCTGCCACTATCAGTTGCCAATTGCCTCCGGGTAATTGATGCACATATGGCAGCTTAGAGGTAATCAAACCCGAAACACCACTCACCAATACGTTGTTCACCAATATACTGGTGATAGAAGAGCAACCATTGCCATCAACGAGAGTAACGGTATAAGTACCGGCAGCTAAACCGCTGGCCGTTGCAGTTGATTGCTGTTGAGGGTCGTTCCATGTGTAGGTATATGGTGTAACCCCACCTGCTACGGTTACTGTTGCTGTGCCCATTCCTAAACCATTGGTATCGGCAACGGAAGTGGTGTTTAAAGAGGTACCCGAATAAACCTGCACTGCCAGATTCTGAATAATTGTATCGGTTCCCGCCTGGTTACCCGCAATTAATATCACATCATAATAGCCCGGTGAAG
>JAZKEP010000081.1:0-970 GCA_040387015.1 Bacteroidota bacterium | reverse complement strand
GGAGGTATCTATATCTCCCCCGTTGAAAATCCATTTAATAATAGTAGGGTTACAGGAAGTTTCGCTTGTAAACGTAACGGATTGTCCCGCGCATATTCCCTGCTTATCCTGACTGAACTGAGCCACTACCGCATCTACCTTGATGTACGAATTTTGAGTGGTAGAATTAAAACCACCGTTGTTAGTAACCGTTAGCGACACGTTATAAATGCCGGGAGTGGTATAGGTTATTATCGGGTTGGCACTGTTAGCCGCAGCGGGTGAGCCACCGGGGAAAGTCCAGGCCCATGAAGTGGGGCTGTTGCTCGATAAATCGTTGAAAGCTACCTGCCCACCCACACAAACGCTGGTAATATTAGAAGCAAAGTTGGCGGTTGGCGGCTGAAAACTTATACCGCTTGAATCAATTACACGGAACAAATCTATACCGCCTTCCACCAAATGCCCGCTTGATGCAAGGTCAAATGTTCTGGCGCGGAAATAAATATTGTTTCCGGGGTTAGCTATATAATCTTTAACGCGATAACTCTTATAAGTCCACTGGTTGGAGTTAGCACCCTGCCCCACTTTATCAATATCTATTATTTGTGTTCCGTTCACTAAGGAAATAACCAGTGAGTCGTTGGGAGTTCCTGAACCTCCGCCATTATAGAACCACCGGTAATAGCGCACCACCGGATTCGTATAACCCGATAAATCCATGGCTGGTGAAGTAATAGTTGTGGTTCCGCCATCTACATCATAATCCCCCGCAGCTCCTCCACCATTACCGGTGACAAGACATTGTGTTGAATAATCTCCGTTAACATCGGCACCGGGATTGGAGGGAGCAGAATTGTAAGTTGTTCCTACCGGAACCGCCCTTACCCAAGCACCTGTGGTTGCGGTATTACTAGCTGTCCAGCTGAAATCAAAAATAAAATCATCGTAATAGCCCGGTTGAAGAGCAATTGTTACTTGAGCAGTAGAA
>JAZKEP010000080.1:3003-10196 GCA_040387015.1 Bacteroidota bacterium | reverse complement strand
GTTTTATTAGAGAATTGCTGCAGAACTATCACTCCCTATTACCGATGATGTCTTCATCGAGTTGAAATTGGTCAAAGAATATGCGTCCCCCTAACCGATACGACCTAATGAGACCCTGGTTAACCCAGTTCTCCAGAGTTCGCTGGGAAACACAGAGGTAGCGCATAGCGTCCTTCTTGGTCAGCCACCTGCGTTCTTGTTTTTATTTTTCCTCTGCCATAATTTAAATGATTATCGCGCAAAGATGTAGCACGTTTGCCCGGTGGGGCATTGGCGCATGTTTAGTGGGTACAGCGAATGTACACGCAGGTAACGTGTTTCATGGGTGTTTTTTGCAATTCCGGTTTCTAAATCTTTTCTAAATCTTTTCTAAAGAAGGGGGCTTTTCTAGCATTTTCCGGGCTCTTCTCACTCAATTCATCAATCACCACTTGGTTGAGGTTATCATTATGACTATCAAATCGTGACCACTACCATTTGGTATAATTTAAGAGGCAAGCAATTTCCCGGTCTGCATACAAACTATCACGCATGGTTTGATAGTTTTATAAATTAGAAAAAATATTTTTTATCTCGAACTTAAAATCCTGTAGACCTAAAAGCTTGTACGGGTTCGATTCCCGCCCGCGGTAGAAGGACCACAGAGGGTTTCAGGCAACTGGAACCCTTTATATATTATTCTAATATTATTAATAGGTACAAGTTTTGGTACAGATTTTTGATCACAGATTCTTATTTAACCATTTGGCCCTTGCTTTGAGTGTTTCAAAATTGAGCGTGAATATTTTTTCTAATACTAATTCACATTCTACTAACCTCTTTTATTCTTTCTCTCATGCAGTGGCGTTCCACAAATAGGTAACCATAATAACGACCACAAGATCCATCAACGTATACCTTAGAACATACCTGGGAACCTACGGAAGTAAAGTAAATATGTATTCTGGAATACCTAAACTTAAGGAGCATTGCCAGAATGAAAGCTGCTTATGTTGTATCATAACAGCAACTATTCCATGTAAGTCTTCAACGGCATTTTAATCTATACAGCTAAAACAAATACCTAATGCATTGCTTGCACCTTATTGGTATCGGTTGAATATAGTCAAACCTCAAACGTCGCTAAAATGCGCTTTCTTCAAAACTATGACGTTATAATACTGAGAATAGCTTACAAACAGATTTCACAATTATACTCTTAGATGTCGGGAGCGGACTATAATGCTATAAGGCCGGAGCATGTAACCAAAACTTCGAAAGGAAACAGGGTTCTGAAACTGATTCAGAAAACACCGGTGAGACAGTAATAATTCCCATCCGGACGGAGTTAGAAGCCCTACTGAAAAAACATGACTATCACCCGCCCAAATTGACCGAACAGCAGTTGAATGGCGACATCAAAATCATAGGGAGAAAGGCAGGAATTTCAGAGCTCGTGGAGTTAGAAGGAATCAGAGGGGGAAGGAAAGAGAGGAAAACTTATCCAAAATTTGAGTTGATTAAATCTCATACGGCCAGAAGAACCGGTGCCACCAACATGTACCTTTCCGGAATCCCTCCTATTGATATTATGAAAATTACAGGACACAAAAAAGAAAGTAACTTTCTTAAATACATCTGGGTATCAAAGGAAGAAACCGCAGATAAATTATCGGTTCACCCGTATTTCAAATAATAGCTGCATACCCTAGGCCCTCCTAGAAATCTGCTAAAGAGGCATTTAGGATTCAGAAATAAATTACGTCAAGAAATATATCGTATGAGTTCCCGCTTTGCTGAAGTTTCCATTCGAACGTCCCTCCTGAAAGAAGAATATGGGATGGTTACACTTTTTTCTTTTAAGTGACGCGCGACAAAAACAGGCATAAGCGCAAGAACCTGTTTCAGAATTGGCTATGCATACTAAATTTAACAAAAAGGCAAAAAACATAGTATACCTCACCTAATTCGCGCATTGAAAAAAACGAAAAGACAATGACTGTCTGGCTTTAGGTATCTTTGAATATTCCTAGCCTTAAAGATAGATTTATCGAATTTAACGAGAGATATTCGAATGGTCGAAAATATGTAAAATACTTAAGGCCGGTGGGCCAGAAAACCCCACTTTCCTTATTCGAAATTCATGACTCATCCTTAGTAGTTCGCACAAGGCCTATGCCGGCAAAGAAAAACAGCAGACCAAGAACTCCGAAAATGATGAGTGATTTAATATCGCGGGTGGCGCCCGATGTATTGGCAAATACTATAGCTGCATAAATAAGTCCGCCCATACCGAGCAGCGTTAATATGGCTCCAAAAGTTCTTTTTACGTTCATATTGTTTTGTTTATACAACCGTTAGGACGATTATTTTTTTGAACTCTGCCAGAAAACAACTCCACCAATACCTATAACCATAATGCCAAGCAAGGGCGACCAGTTTAAATAGTTGGGCTTGTTTCGGGTTATTTCAAGGCGACCTATATCCACCACTTTCTCTCGGGTGAAAAATTTAAAGGAAGTGAATATGGTCAGTCCTATACCGAGTATAATAAGAGCCATGCCTGTCTGTTTCATAAAGGATATTTTTAAAGGCTAAATCAGTATTACTGAAAGGGTTTATAGTTTAAACACAAATCCTGCGTTCACAAAACTTTTACCAAAACCTACTTCGGCATTTACACCTACTCTGGGTTTAAAGTAGTAGCGGAGCCCTAGCTGAACTCCTCCGAAAGCAATGGGGGCTACCCTGGTAAAAGAATGAGCATCATAAGGGTCGCGATAAAAGGAGGCCGCTATTCCGCTTCCCACATTTAACCCTGCATAGATATCCAGCTTGTCGGCATGAATGTTCTTATCGGTTTTATCCGCTATAAGCTGATAGAAGTGGAAATTGGCTATCATGCCAATAGGTATGTTGAATTCGCCATTATAGCCATACAGCATTGGTCCTCTTCCTCCAATACCGGTAGTAAATCCAAGCCCCACATACTTATGTATACCAAACTCTCCCTGAAAATTAATTTGGCCTGTAACAGGCCAGTACCAGCCTCGTGCACCACGCCCCGGATGGCCCGAATAATAGTAGTTATCAATGTGAAAGAATTGTGATGCTCCAAATCCTAAAGACAACACCTTTGTATTTTTTTCCCATGCCTGAGCATGACTGAGGGTAGCAGTCATCATTAGTGTAGCAACGATCAACGTTATACATTTTATCTGTTTCATAATCTTATTCTTTTAATTGTTTAATGGTTTTACAATGATGTATTTCTAAAAAAGCTACTGTTAACCGGTTGCCGATCAACAGTAGCTTTTAATAAAGGTATGATTAAAGCCCTCCGATTATCGTGTGCAATTCTTCTTTTGTCTTGCCCAACTTAATCTGAAGTTTTCCCATCATCTCTTCTTTTTTACCCTCTGCAAATAGCAAATCGTCATCTGTAAGGGCTGCAAATTTTTGTTTGAGTTTGCCTTTTTGCTCTTCCCAGTTTCCTTTTAATTCTGTTGTGTTCATGTTGTTTAGATTTAATTGTGAAAGAATTTTCACTGCACAAAGGTGCGTCAGTTCAGTGCTTTAACCGTTACATAACATCTTCAATAAGTTACATCATTCACGCATATCTTTCCCTCGGAATAACAGTTTCGGTGGATTATTGCTTCACAATTGTGTTCCCTGCCAATGTTACTGCACCGGTTCTTGCCAATGCTCTTCCATCTAAAGTGGCCCCGGTATTAAATGAAATGGATTGCATAGCCATAACAGTTCCCTTAAAGGCAGAGGTTGTTCCAAAAGTAGCTGAACTGCCTACCTGCCAGAAAATATTGGATGCCAATGCACCTCCGTTGAGAATAACTTTGCGGCCTGAAGTGGTGCTGAGTGTAGATGCTATCTGAATAATAAAGATGGCATTTGCATTTCCTTTGGCATCGAAAGTAAGGTCACCTGATGAAATAGCGAGCGAAGAAGTTGACTTATATAATCCTGGAGTAAGTGTAAGCCCACCAATATTTCCCGATAAGGTAACAATATCTGTTGCAGTTCTGCCGGCAGCATCATTATAAGCTGCAGTTAAATCGAGTTTTGCCTGATTAGCAATTACATCATTGATGTGTTGGGTGCCATTCAATATTCCCGGAGGGAAACCGCCTACTGAAGTACCCGGACTTAATCCGAGATCTCCGGTGATGGTAGTTGCCCCTGTATTTGTAACTGCAGAGCCTGCTAACACCGCCAGACTTGAAGCGCCTGCAAGTGCCACGGTGCCATGAACTGTAGTTTGAATGGGTATAATAATCGGATTAGTGTCATCCTTTTTGCACCCTGTAATCCATAACACCGATACAGTGGCAAAGCCAATTAATGCTTTTAAACTTTTCATTTAATGTGAATTTATTTTTGCAACGGAATTGTTACACTGCAAGATTGAGACTCTTTGACTGCAAAGCTTTATACAACTGACGGAATAAGTTACATCATTCACGGGTTTAGAAGTTAGCATGGAATCTTCTTTCCAATTCAAAACTTCCGTCAGCGGGTAAAAATTGGGGGTAAGAAGTAAAAAACTACCCTCAGTAATTCTGGAGCTCGCGTCAATTTTTATCTGTTTGTCGCGGGATATTCTTTTCTGATTCTTCTTCCTTGGCTTTTTGTGCTGCCTTTTCTTTTTTCTTGAAGTAACCTTTTAGTAAAAAATTTTCTTTTGCCGCTTCCATGTTTTGGTTGAGCCCATCGGTTGCGTTTTTGGCATTTACCATTGTTTGTCCTAAATTTTTTGCAAACGTTGAATCAACTAACAACTTTCCAATTGCTCCCTGACCGGTTCTCATACCACCTGTTACCACCGCTACATCACCGGTGATAAGAGCCGCGTTATCGGCTGTGGTTTTGAGGCTTGCCATTATCTGGTCGATGCTTACGGGTATTAGTGTTTTAACCGTAGCGCCATCTTTAACTGGGGGGCAGCCGGGATTACCTGCCACAATATTGATGACCTTGTTGCCCATTAAGCCTTCGGAGCCGATGGAAGCGCTGGCATCTGCCTTAATAAATTTTTGCGTGTGTTTTTCAAGAATCATGTCCACCCTCACCGTGCTGTCGGAAATAATTTCCACTGCGTCAATGGTACCGATATTGATACCGGAGAAGCGCACATTGTTTCCTACCTGCAAGCCGGCTATATCTTTAAATATTCCGCTGATGTGAAAAGTGTTGCTGAACATGTGCTGTCGTCCGCCAACGAGGTAAATGACAAGAATGAACATGGCAACGGCAACTGTGACAAATATTCCCAGCCGTAATCTGTTTCCGGTTTCGGTTTTCATGATGTTATATTTTTACGTTATTCAAAAAACGAGCGTACCCACGCATCGTCTGATTTTTCTAATTCTTTAAATGTTCCTTCTGCTACAAATGCGCCTTCCTTTAAAACTAATATGCGGTTAGCCGTGATACGCGCACATTCAATATCGTGGGTGATGATGATGGAAGTAGTATTAAGTTCCTTTTGTACTTTCATAATCAGCTTACTTATTTCTTTGGCGGTAATAGGATCTAGACCCGTAGTTGGCTCATCGTACAACATTAGCTCGGGTTTAAAAATCATAGTGCGGGCAAGACCTACGCGTTTGCGCATTCCTCCTGAAAGTTCAGTAGGCATCAGGTCAATGGCTTCTACAAGCCCCACACTTTTTAAAGCATCTTCGACCAGTTTCGTTTTTTCTTCCTGCGATTGTTTTAGTTGGCGAAGCGGAAACTTTAAGTTTTCGCGTACCGTCATAGAATCATACAATGCAGCGCTCTGAAAAAGAAAACCGATTTTCTTTCTTATGATATTCAGTTCTTCATCGTTGAGTGATTGAATATCCTTTCCTAACACAGTCAGTTTCCCTCTATCATGGTCCAGCAATCGCACTAAACATTTTATAAGCACCGATTTTCCGCTTCCGGATTTTCCGAGCACTACTACATTTTCTCCTCTGGTAATTTTTAGGTTGATGTCTTTGAGCACACGATTCTCACCAAACGATTTTTCGAGATGCTCCATTTCCACTATCACACCTTGCGATTGTATTTCAGCGGTTGGTGTTTCATGTCCTTTATTTTCTATAGCGGCTTGCATACAATTGGATTATTGGAAAAAGCTGGCTGCCTGAACAGCGATCATATCAATGATGAAAACACATAGCGAACCAATTACTACGGCTGAATTGGCTGCGATACCTACTCCTTCGGTTCCTTTATTTGCGTTGTATCCTTTATAGCAGGCAATAATGCCGATGGCAAAACCGAACAAATAGGTTTTTATGAAGGCGGGAAAAATATCTAAGAAGTTAAGCGTATTAATTGCTTGTGCGAAATACAAACGCAAACCTACATCGCCCATGATGTTTACGCCTATGTAAGAGCCCAACAATCCAACACCATCAGCAAATATCACCAGCAAAGGCAGCATCAGCATCACCGCAATAACACGGGTGACCACGATATATTTAAATGGATTGGTGCCTGATACTTCCATCGCATCAATCTGTTCGGTTACTTTCATAGATGCCAACTCGGCACCGATACCGGACCCCACTTTACCCGCGCAAATAAGAGCGGTGATAACAGGTCCTATCTCACGGATGAGAGAAATAGCTACCATGCCGGGCAACCACGACTCAGCACCGAAGCGCGCCAGCGTGGGGCGCGATTGAATGGTGAGCACTAAGCCCATAATGAACCCTGTGACCGTTACTAAACTCAGAGATTTGTAGCCGATAATAAACGACTGCTTAAGTATTTCTGAAAACTCATAAGGAGGCTGGTAAGCATTTTTGAAAAACCGACCGGTAAATCTTGTGAGTGCATCTACTTCGAGAAAAAACTCTCTGAGGGAAGCAGGCAAGGAAAATATTTTATTCATGATGCAGGCTTTAAGATTTCATTTTAGTCATGATGCCGTTTTTTAAAATTTAAATAAAAGTTCGTTTTCGTGCCGTGCTCTTTCAATGCGCATGCGCATGTGGAGCGCAACAATTTTTTCTACTATGTTTTGGTGTGCAGTTGCATTTCCGGTTAGGGAAGTGAACTTATCTTCTGTCAGAAGAATGGCGATGTGTAATCTTTGGAAGGCGAGTTTCATAAAGGAAATTTTTAATTGGTTGATTGAAAGCGATGGATGCAGGGGACGAACGATAGTCCCCCGCTTTCCCCATCTTCGAAATGATTTA
>JAZKEP010000080.1:0-2993 GCA_040387015.1 Bacteroidota bacterium | reverse complement strand
GTTCAGGTTAGGTGAAATAATAATTTCAGTTCTGCGGTTACCTGCCTTACCTTCCGGAGTTGCGTTTGTTTTTACAGGATGAAATTCTCCTCTGCCTGCCGAAGTGATGGTATGTGGATCAACACCGTAATCTTTTGTGAGTATGCGAACAATAGAAGTTGCCCTGCCTGTGCTAAGCGCCCAGTTATCGGCAAATTCAGGTCTCTTCATAGGAATCGTGTCAGTGTGCCCTTCAATCATTACGCTGATGTCTCCGGTAGTGTTGAGCACCTTAGCCAGCGAACCGAGTGCTTCTTTGCCCTTAGGGTCCACCACTGCGCTTCCCGATTTGAAAAGAAGTTTCTCCTGCAGCGACACATATACTTTGCCGTCCTGCTCATACACATACAATTCATCGGCTTTAAAATTTATGAGCGCATCGCTGATAGTTTTCTTCAAGCGGTTCATGGCATCGCGCTGCGCCTGAATCAGATTCTGTAAATCCGCCAAACGCTTTGCCTGCTCGGCAATCGTCATTTTCGATTTCGAAGCCAGGTTTTTTAAATCCTGCTGCGTTGCTTCATTTAGCAAAAGCAAATGGTCTTTATCATTACCCAGGTTTCTTACCTGTAGGTTGCAGGCGTCTAACAGGTTATGTGTTTGTGTGCTGTCGCGTTGCAGACGGTTGCCGCGGCTTTCCGATATGCCGTATTTTCCCTTGGTTACGCAAGAAGAAAGTGTGATACAGGTTAGCGCTGCTGCCACTAAAGTGAGGTGTGTAATAGTTTTCATGATGTATTTTTTGTGTAACAGAATTATTACACTGCAATAATGACCCTGCTTCTGCCACAAAGCGTTACACAAGTTTGTAAATAGCTTACATCATTCACAGGTTCGGGGGAAATAGTAAGGGAGAGAATTTAGAGGTTCCCCCGTGCAAACCTGCCTGCCGGCAAGGCAGGGCAGCGGGGTCGGGCTATCGCTGCAATCTTTTTTGCAACGCAGAAAACATCGAAGCACAAAAAAGGATTTCCGCTCTATCCCTAACCCAACATCCGCCCTTCGCTCATCAGACACCCGGTTTAAATTTCCAAAACCTTCGTTTACAATTTTTTTGCCGGGCGACAGAAATCTTCTGAGCAGTCTCAATTACTTTCTGAGTAACCTCAGGTATCTTCTGGGTTACCTCAGTAACTTTCTGAGTAACATCAACAATCTTCTGAGGAGCCTCAGCAACTTTCTGAGTCAGCTCAGCAATCCGTTGAGGCAACTCAGATATCTTCTGAGCAAACTCAGCAAAATGCTGAGCTTAGGCAAAACAGCTAAAACCAATCATTTTAACATCAAAATCCATTTTTTAACCTAAAAATCCTAGAAATCATGTCAGGACCAAGAATTCCCGAAACCATTCCCGAATTTAACACTTATATTAATACCACCGATTACTACCGGGTCACTATCGAAAGACAATAAGCCAAAAGAGGGTTTTGTTTTTGTATTGGCTGTTTGTATTTGCGCGAAGGATGGAAGTGAAAAGCCCGCAGTGTGCTAAGCTGTATTTTATTGCGAGGCACGAGGACTTGTAACGGACAGCCTGACCCCTGCACTTAGAGAAATGCAGAAATACAAACCTCCTCCGCCCTTCGGGCACCTCCTCAGAGAGGAGGACAAACGCAGGGGGCGCGCCATGAAATTATTTTTTGTGTTTCTTTTTCTTCTTGGTTTTTAATTCGTCCACCACCGAAAACAAATCGGTTTTCTTTTCCTTGGCTTTAAAGAAATAGACATACGACAAAATAAAATTGAGTTTATGCACCGAAGTTTTCATGCCCTGGTTGAGGTTGCCGCGCAGAAAAAGTTCCTGCTTAGGGTCGGTGATATTAAAAATCTGTTGGCTGCCAATGGGTATACCCAGGCCGTAGTCGAAACCGGCTGTAATGTTATGGGCGGTTAATTTGTAAGTGGCGCCTGCCGAAAAATAGAGGTAATGCCAGGCAGGCGATTTGGTAGACAGAATACCCAGCGCTTCGTTGGCGGGCAAATACTCCGCGCGGTTGTTGAAATCGGTACGCGTGCCTAGCAGCAGGTTCACTTTGGGTTTAATTTTTATTTCGGCTCCTATGCCTACATTGATTACCGGCCGGGCAGAAGTCTGCAAAGTCATAAACCCTTTAATAGTATCGGTGTAAGACGCCTGCGGGCGAATGAAAGCGCGGTCATCGCCTTGCAGCATAACTTTGCTTTTGTGTCCCATAAAATATTCGGCAGAAACAGCAATTTTAAATTTAGGGTACGCCACCTTTATTCCTGCCGAAACCGAAAATGGAATAGTGTAATGACTCTTGAGCCCTTTTTGTACATCGGAAATAACGAAGCTCGGATATTTCTGTCCGGGAGCGTTGGTGTCTACGGGGTTTTGATTCAGGTTATGTACTTCAAACGATTTGTCGAGCTTGCCCTTCCCCCATATTTTAATGCCGGGCAGGGTGAGGGCCAAACCAAGATGCACATGTTGGAAGCGCGCGGCAAAGCCCACTTTAAAAACCTGGGTTATTTGGTTTAAGCGCATTAGGCTGTAGGCATTAACGGTAGCGTTGTAAGGCACTCCGTTGGCAAGACCATCGGCATTCATGTTTTCGAACGAGCGGACTTCCAAGTGTGTATACGCGCCATAAGAAGTAGCACCTACCGAAAACTTTTCATTGATTTTGTAAGCCAGACCAATGCCAAACCACTGCTCAAATAAATTATTGCTGAATTCAGCCCGTGCTTTGTAATACTCGGTGCCCGGTGAGCCGCTGATAGTTTCATAGTTACCTTCATTCTCTAAGCTAAAGCGCACATTGGTTCTTCCCCGCAGAAAAGTGCCAAGAACTAATTTCAGTTTACGAACTTTAGGTATTCGGATACTTGCCGAAATCAACTGCGGAAAAATATTGAGCCTCAAACTTTTTAAATCAAGCCCATTACCTGCTCCGTTTTTCAGTTTGATATATTCAAAGCCGTAGATGTAA
>JAZKEP010000079.1:4121-7192 GCA_040387015.1 Bacteroidota bacterium | reverse complement strand
GGTTGATTACCCGTATTTAAAACTTCGCCTGCGCACGCGCGATGATGTTGCCCGAACCCCTACACAGCTTAAATACTGGCGGGTGCTTTACAAAAAGCCGCCTGAAGCCGCCATTAACCCCGCAGCGCATTTATATTTTAAAGACACCCTTGTTACCGTAGGGCGCAGCCTTCACCTTGAAATTGGTTTAGAAAATATAACAGAGGTGCCTATGGACAGTATGCTTACCAAATATGTGGTGCGCGATGCAGCCTCGGCCAATCGCAGTTATTATCTGCGCTATGATACTTTGGGCGGCTTAGATATCATGCACCTGGTTTTCGACTTTCCGGTGAATGCCGCCAACTATGTGGGGCTGAACAAAATTATTATTGAAGCAAACCCCGATGATGATCAGATTGAACAATATCATTTCAACAACATTGCAGAGCTAAACTTTACAGCAACTGGCGATAAGATAAACCCCTTGCTGGATGTTACTTTCGATAACCAGCATATAATGAATGGCGATATAGTTTCTGCCAAGCCCAACATTCTTATTACCCTGAAAGATGAAAACCAATACCTGGCACTGAACGACCAGTCGCTGATTGATGTTTACCTGAAATATCCCGGGCAAATCAATCCTGTAAAAATAGATTACGATAATTCCATCCTTACCTTTTACGCTGCTGATTCGGCCAATCTTTCGCGTAGCAATAAAGCCCATGCCGAGTTTAAGCCGGTTCTTACGGTAGACGGCAAGTATGAACTGATTGTAAAGGACCGCGACCGCAGCGGCAACAACAGCTCAACGTATGACGGCAATTACAACAAGAATGCCCCGCTCGATTACCAGATTTCTTTTGAGGTAATCAATAAACCCATGATTACCAACGTGCTTAATTATCCTAACCCGTTTACCACTGCCACTAAATTTGTGTTTACCGTTACAGGAAGCGAAGTGCCTGATTTTCTTAAGATTCAGATTATGACTATTAAAGGAACCGTGGTGAAAGAAATTACAAAGGCCGAGTTGGGCGATGTGCATGTAGGCCTAAACATTACCGAATACACATGGGATGGCCGCGACCAATATGGCGATCTGCTTGCCAACGGGGTTTACTTTTATAATGTATCGGCCCGACTGGATGATAAACGGATGGACCACAAGAGCCAGACCTACGATAAATACTTCAAGAAGGGTTTCGGGAAGATGGTCATCATCCGGTAATTTCCCTTCTTCTTCGCCACTTTCTTCTTCCATAAAAACCTTCTTAATAGGCAGGTATTGCTTCTTTTTTTCCCATATTTCATATAAAAATTAGCTTGCGAAACGTGGGTCAGGCACCATTTTAAAACCAAAACGGTCTATGACACAGGTGTCAAACCCTGTTTTGAAACCAAAATAGCTTTGGCACATGTGGCAACGTATGTTTTAGATCTAAAATGACATTAGCAACCGTGTCAACGTATGTTTTAGAACTAAAACGACTCCGGCACCTGTAGCAACGTATGTTTAGGTCTAAAACGACACCAGCACACGTGTCAACGGATGTTTTAGAACTAAAATGACATCAGCACACGTGTCAACGGATATTTTAGAACTAAAATGACGGTTGTCACGCCTGTCAACGTATACTTTAGAACTAAAATGACAGTTGTCACGTCTGTCAAATCGTATTTTGAAAGTAAAATGCCTTATGACACGTCTGTCAGGCTTCATTTTGAAACCAAAATAGCTTTTGCCTAAGGTTTCATAATCCGGTTTATAACTTTAAACGGGGTTGAAAAGAGTAGAATGCTCTTTAAAGATGTGTAAAATGGGTTAAACCTAAATCAACTCAGCAAAGTCCTTACCTTCTGTAACTGCTGTTTCGAGCCCATTACTATTATCCTGTGGCCGGGGAGAACCACCGTGGCGGGAACCGGGTTTAGCGCATATTCCCCCGCTGATGCTTTAACTCCAAGAATGGTGGCTCCTGTAATTTTCCAGCAGTTTAAGTCATCAAGCGTAATAGTTTTTGCCGATTCTACTTCTTCAATACTAAAATGCTCGCTGTTTTGCGTAGCCATCAGGTCAACAAATTCTTCCACATCGGGGCTCAATACCAAAGTAGCCATGTGCGAACCACCTATTTTATCAGGCATTATTACATGGTTGGCACCTGCAGTTTTAAGTTTACGAACTGAGGTATCCTGCGATGCCCGGCTGATAATCTTGATTTTAGGGTTCAGTTCGCGGGCGGTTAGCACCACAAACAGGTTATCGGCATCATCGGGCAGCGTGGTTAGCAAGGCAGTGGCGTGCATAATGCCGGCCTCTAAAAGCGTCTCATCGCGGGTGGCATCATCTTCCAGGTAATAAGGTACTTCATAAGGCAGGTCATCTTTCCGGGTGGCCTTTTTCTCAATGCCTACAAAATCCCGGCCGTTGAGAGAGAACATTTTGGCGGCTTCGCGCCCGTTTCTTCCAAAGCCACAAATGATAACGTGGTTGCGCAACTCGCTTATAGATTTTTTCATTTTATAAAGTTTATATACTTTGATGAATTCGCCATCCAGAAAATAATTGGATAATTGCCCCAGGAAATAGGTAAACACACCCAGGTTTACCAAGATAAGAACAATGCAAAACCAACGGCCCGCGTCATCCAATGGCCTTACTTCGGTAAAGCCTACGGTAGAAATGGTAATCACCGTCATATACAAAGCTTCAACGGCTGTATAGTCTTCCAGATACATGAAGCCCCATGTACCGATTAAAAGAATCAGCCCAAAGGCAATGATGGAAATGTAAATTCTATAAAACGGGCGCAGTGGAGAACTCATACAAGGATTGCTCCCAAAAATAAAAAAAGTTTAATGTTTATAGCTTACCTCAGTTGGGGTTCTATCGCCCTTCTCTCCCACTCGTTCCAGGTGCCCGCGCTAAACACCGTTTTCGCAATCTCCTTGTTCCCTTCTTTCTTCAGCAGGGCTCTTAAACATTTCGAAGCCGGGTTGCTTAAGCGGCTGTTATTGTAACCCATAGCATTAAAAAGATTTACGAGTACCGTACTATCGCAGTAATTAAGGCGCTCTAAAGCTTC
>JAZKEP010000079.1:1967-4111 GCA_040387015.1 Bacteroidota bacterium | reverse complement strand
TGGATTCAGAAAACGTGCTTTGAGTGAAGAATCAGCTTCAGCAGCGCTTATCTCCAGCCAGGCTACATGAACGTTGTTATTTATACCATATACCGAATCTGTTGAAGCCAGATAACCAACTACCGCCAGCTTATCTGAGTTGTTCTTACATAATTTGCGTAAAGTCATTTCAATAGTATAGTAAGAGGTATCGTATAACAGGTGTTCAACTTCACGTAAAAACGAGGCAGGAATTGTTTCCAGATGATCGATCACTGCTCTTCTCACTAAAAAGTTGTTATCGCGCAGCGCTTTTAGTAGTAACTCTGTTGCCGCAGTAGCTGTATCTTCTGAAAGTTGAGCGATAATATCGTTTTGAATGGTATGGTAATTACCCTTATTAAAAACGCGGATGAGCAGGTCTCTTTTCTTTTCTATAGCAGTATCGCGCAATGCCCCAATAGCATCGGAGCGGTCAATCATATGCGAAGCCTTTTCGGCCTGCGCAGCCAGCTCCTCAAAACTCTTAGGGAAGTAAACAGTTTTAATAATGTTCGAACCAGGGTCGAAAAGAGCGTATTCAATCTGCTTACCGGCACGCAAATAGCCTTCACCTGCAGGTGCGTTTATATACACTGTATCTTTTGCATGGCTGATCCATTCTTTTTTTGAAACCACAGAGCCGTCTTTGAAATGCACCTCAAACACAATGGGCATTTTGAATAGGGAGGTGAGTTCATCTGTTTTATGGGTCTGCTCCACATAGAATGCTATGCGGTCGTCCTGCACTTCATATTTAACACCATACTCCGGATAACCCGCGCGATATACCCACTGGTCAAAAAACCAATCGAGGTTTAAACCAGCGGTTTCCATAAAGGTCATTTTAAAATCCTCGTTCAGCACATGCCCATAGGCATGCTTCTTCAAGTAGTTAGTAACACATTTCTTAAACACAGAATCGCCCACCACATAGCGAATCATATCTATTACCGCACTTCCCTTGGAATAATGCCTGTTGCTGCCCCCTCTTGAATGCGCAACAGGGTACCTATCATTCCTGTCGGCTGTAATAGCACTCCACTGCTCTCCTCTTCTGTCAGATTCATAGCGGTCTTCCCCAAACACCTGGTGAATGAATTGTTTAGCGTAGTAAGTGGCAAAGCTTTCATGCAGCCAGTGGTGAGTGGCACTGTATTCGGTTATATAATCGCCAAACCATTGATGGGTCAGCTCGTGTGCGTTGGTAGAAATGTAAGGCCGCTCAATGGAAGAGCGATTATCGCACAAATAGAAATCTCCATATATAGTAGCGGTAGTGTTCTCCATAGCCCCGTACATAAAATCCTGCACAGGGGTGTTAGAATAAACCTGCCAGGGATAAGCCACACCAAACTCTTGCGATAACCAATCCATCATTTCAGAACTGTACTGATAAGTGGCTTCTACTGTTTCGGGGCGGTCAGCGTAGTAATACTGCCGGCTTGTCATTCCATTTTTGCTTTTATAGTCCTTGTAAGCAAATTTATCTATGGCAATCATAAGCAGGTAAGGCACCATAGGTTTATTCATGGTATAGTACCAGGTAAATGTGCCATCAGTATTCCTCTTCTTTTCTTTTAAAACTCCGTTAGAAACAACGGTATAAGCAGTATCGAAGGTGATAACTGTTTCGGTTATCATTTTATCGTTTACCTCATCATAACAGGGAATCCAGTGACGGTTATCTATACCCTGCCCCTGGGTCCAGATTTGTTTGCGGGTAAAAAAGCGATCGCTTGTAGCATTCTTTGCATCTACATCCCAACCCAAAAAATAAAGTCCTTTGCGCGGAGTGGCTTCATAACTTATCTCCAGCTTATACTGCTTATTCCAGTCAAGTGACCCGGCAAAGCGGATTGTCAGTCCGTTGCTGTCCGATTTGAATACATTTTCTTTACCGTCCAGCAAAACTTTTTTGATTTCAATGCCGGGCGCATTCAGATAAATAGTATCCACTACAAACTGAAGAGGCTTAAAGTCATACTTCACATTTCCTATCACCTTCCTCTCCCGGGTATTGAATTTTACATCCAGCTTCATTTTAATGAAATCAACATTGTGCTCCTTAATTCTGCCTCCGGCATCGCGCAGCCGATTACCACGTCACCAACTGCAGCCCAGTC
>JAZKEP010000079.1:0-1957 GCA_040387015.1 Bacteroidota bacterium | reverse complement strand
AAAAAATGTAACAAAAATTCCCTTCATCGTAAAAAATTATGTGCCGAACCTAACAGAATACACCTCAACTTCAAATTTACGGTTTCAATATTTTATTTTGCAAATCGTTGATAAGTATAAAAGCATCACTTAGATTTGTTGAACCGTTTACATCAAATTACAAAACATACATGAATCCTTCTTACATTTTACTTGTTATTCCCTTCTTTTTTCTTGCCATGGGTATAGAATGGCTTTACGGTTATGTAAAAAAGAAAGAGTTATACCGATTGAATGATTCCATTAATAACATGGTTGTAGGTTTGGGCCAACAGTTATGGAACCTTCTCTCCAAAGTATTCCTGCTGGGAGTTTATCTTGTTATTTATGACAATTATGCTTTTGTACATCTGCCTACAACCTGGTGGAGTTTCCTTTTGTGTCTAATTGCTTTCGATTTTTTCTTTTACTGGGCGCACCGTTGGGGTCATGAAATGAATATCTTCTGGGCAGCACATCTTGTTCATCATCAAAGCGAAGAGTATAATCTGAGTGTGGCGCTCCGGCAGTCCTGGTTTCATAATCTACTTGCGTTCTTTATTTTTCTGCCAATTCCCTTCATGGGTTTCGACCCAAAGATTTTCGGTTTGGCAGCGGTAGTCCACACACTATCTCAATTCTGGATACATACAAAGGCAATTGGGAAACTTCACCCTTGGTTCGAATACTGGTTCAATACACCTTCACACCATCGGGTTCACCATGCTATCAATCCTAAATATATTGATAAAAACCATGCGGGTTTATTTATGATTTGGGATAGAATGTTTGGCACCTTTAAAGCAGAAGAAGCAACCGATGAAATCTACTATGGTATTACCACTCAGCTTAAAAGCTGGAACCCCGTATGGGCTAACTTTCATTATTTCATAGAAATGTTCCAAAAGGCAAAAACAATGAAATGGGTTGATAAGCTTAGAATGATTTTTGCTATGCCCGGCTGGCTGCCCGATTATATGGGTGGAACACAACCCATACCTGAGCCATCACAGAATAATTTCACAAAATACGATGCTGACACAAATGTGTATTTTAAAATTTATGCTGTGCTGCAGTATTTTATTATGCTTGGAGGAGCCTCCTTATACATGATTAACTTTCCTGAGATGAGTATATTTTACAGGGTGGTGTTCTTTCTTCTCATTATAGTTACTATGCTTATTACAGGAGCAATTTTTGAAAATAAGCGTTGGATGGTGTATGCAGAATACGCCCGTTTGGTGTTAGTGATGTTGAGCCTGAATACGTTCTATTATTTCTGGCACCTGAACTGGTTCAACATTACCATTATAGCTTCTTCAATCTCTTTCCTGGCATGTCTGGTGTTTTTTACTTACTCCTACCTAACTACTATTACACAAAAGGAACCGGCTGTGGTAGAGAGCAATTAATACTGCTCCACCTAATTCAAGAATTTGAGTAGCAGGTCTTCAGCCAGTATCTCTAAATCATTAGGCTTAAACTTTCGCCAAAGGATGTTATTGAATCGGTCACCAAAATTAATGTAGTAGTGCAGCTGCTGGTGTTCCATTTCTGAAGTAATGTGCTCTCTCATATTAAATAGAACAACCCATCCGCCTTCTTCTTTAACATCGTCATACCATTCTTCGTAATACAATTCATCAGAGGCATGAAAATTCAATACGTTCTCCCCAATAATGATGAATTTGATAATTCCGTTTTTAATCAGCGGATCAATGAGCCTGCGCTTCATTTCCATGATATCGTTATGCACAGCATCATTCCATTCCCCTATCAGTTCAATAACAGCAAACCGTGTTTCATAATCTGCGAAAAGGATTTTGCAGTATAATGTAGAGGAACCGAAAAAATCCCATTGCGGGTGGATGTAGTAGTTGTATATCTTATTCGAAAAATGAAACTCACTGTACTCCCTTCCATAAAATGGTGACAACTT
>JAZKEP010000078.1:0-6006 GCA_040387015.1 Bacteroidota bacterium | reverse complement strand
CTTCGACTAAAGCAATGTATTTGATCTTTTTGTGTGTAAGCGGCTTTATAATAAAAGAAGTCCGCATTGGCTTCTCTTCATTAATGGGGGTTGACCCTTTTACTCCTTTTGCCATTGTGCAAATATACTAATCCTATTGAAGTATAAAAGTATAAAAGTATATTAACAAGGCTTTAACTATTTGTACCGTTATACTTTTAAATGTATAGCGGTATTCATATATCTTTGTGTAACAAAACCAAAATATATGGCACGCATAAAATCAATTCAGATTACCAACGCTTCACTTTCTCTTTCAGGCTTACTTATCAATTGCAGAGAAAACGGCATCCCTAAAACTTTCTCCCTGTGCCCGAAAGCCACTTGCCAGCTATTGGCAGACCTCAACCAAATAGAAGATTTTGAAATTGATGCTAACGGCGAACCTGTGATTTTGTTCACCGATGAAAATGCACCACGCGGATTTGATGGCGAGCAGTGGCACATGTTCGTACAAACCTATCACCTGAGTAATAACAGGGCTGAGATACTCGCCGGGCACCTGTCCGACAAGGCAACATTCGCACGGGATGCCGCCACAATCACAAGATTACTTCAACCTTTAAAATCTGTAGCATAATGAAAAATCAAGACAGCATACTTCAAGACGAAGTTCATCAAATGGTCAAAGGGTTCCTCGCAACAAACACAGACGTGGGTCGGGTTCCGTGCTCCCATCTAATGTGGGAATTGTTGGGTTCTACCGCATGGAAAGCTCCTGATGAGGCATACCAAATGAAAGCAGTAATGCTGGATCTGCTGGCTTTTTTAACCAAACCTGAAATAGCGAGAGGTTTTGCAGGGAAAGGCAACATATACAAGGACGAGATAGGCAATTATCTGGTTCGCATCATTACCTGTCTTGATCTCGTCGATAACTCACATGCATATGCTGAAATTTTGGATGCAGAAATGCAGATCAGTCAACTAAGCACGCGGGATTTGAATAACGCTAAGGCGGAATACTCAAAACAACTCAACTAAACTAAACAGAAGCCGTTAGCTTTTTCCTTTACTATTTTTTTTAGTAATGCCCTTCGGCACAACACCTCGTATCATTTTTACATCACAATAAAATACAAACATGAAATCGCAAACAAAATCGGTAGAAATTGTGGATTTTGCAATCAGGGAAGTAACTATCCCAGTAGTTGGCATTTCCCCTCTAATTGTCCACGCCTGGTCTGAAAAATCGAAACGAATGATTACAGACAAGCAAGCAGGCAAGGCAAAGAACAAGAAACACGAAATCAGAGATCCAGAAGACGATTATGAACAGGCAAAGCACAAAAGCCCGCTGGGCTGGGATGGCTTTCCTGCTGCTGGCTTTAAAGCAGCAATGATCCGCGGCGCCAAGATGATCGGAATGGTTATGAAGGACACGCAAACTTCTTTCTTCATAAAAGCCGACTGTGAAGAAACGCAGCTTGTGCGTGTTCACGGGCAGAGCCGTATGCGTACCGACATGGTTAGGGTTGGCATGGGCAGTAGCGACATCCGCTATCGTCCTGAGTATCCCGAATGGTATGCAGAGTTGACTATTGAGTACAACGCCGGGGTAATTTCCTTAGATCAAATCCATCAATTGGTAAAGGCTGCTGGTTACGGTTGCGGAGTAGGGGAAATGAGGCCGGAGAAGGGGAAATTCAATTTCGGTAGATTCAAATTGGCTAACGAAAAATAACACCAACATGGAAAAGAAAAAATACGAATGGCGCATGCAGTCACTTGCCAAAGGCGTAGACCCCGATGAAGCCGTGTTAGAATTAGAGAGGATTGAAAAGGAGTTTGGAGGGTTGACGCCCGAAAACATTCTTAAGGCATCATGTACAAAAAATGCCGTACTACATCCTTTGTTTAACTGGAATGATGAAGAGGCGGCTAATGCCTTTAGGTTACAGCAGGCAAGAAACATTTTAAACAACGTGAATATTACTGTTGTTTCGGATGGGGAGGAAAGGTTAATACCGGTGTATGAAGTAGTAACAACTAATGAAGGCAGAGCTTATAAGCACGTTGATAAATTCACACCTGATGATGTAGCGCAGGTAAAAGCCCAGGCAGTACGGGAAATAAATCACTGGCGGCAAAAGCTCTCCTTATATACAGAGTTCCAGAAAGCTACAAAGAAGCTAGACCAAGCGGTTGACCTTCTAAAGTAGCAACCAAATAGCTTAACGCTGTTTGTAGTTTTGGTATGGCGTGGCAGTTAAGGTACGGTGGGGAGGGGTATGGTTAGATTGGGTGAGCAACGGTTCGGCAGGGCAGTTGAGGTGAGGCGGGTTTGGGTAGTGTATGTTGAGGTGAGTTACGTTGTGGTAAGCTAAGGCAGTTTATGGTGCGGACGAGAAAGGTGGGTTAAGGCGTGGTAGTCTGAGGTGTGTTTTGGTGAGTTATAAAAAGGCGATCCTAAACAGGTCGCTTTTTTATTTTAACTTTTTTAATTCTTCATATAAAGAATCTCTTTCTTTACCGAGTACATAAGCCGCCTTTATCAAAGAATCGGCAAATTCCATATTCCGGTTCGCCTGGTCGGCAAAGCCATGACTTCTTATTTTAGCAGCAGATTCAACGTTTGAATTAGCAGTCCTAAGATACTCACTTGTAAGACTGTCTATTGCAATAATTCTTTCTCTAATTTTCTTTTCCTTCGATATACAGCCGACTAACAGAATAAATAGTGCTCCGATATAGTACCTCATAAGTTCAAACTTACTTATTTTCTCTTAATACAAGTGGATGCTCATGTCGATTCAGAGATTGAAGATTTCGAAAAGTCGATGAAAGAAAAGTCCGATTGGTAGTTACAACTCAAATGAGGGATAGTAAAAAGAGTTGTGGTGAGAAGTATTGTAAAGATAGAAAACCTAATTGATTAAAGAGCTATTCTTTGAAATGAGGATCTTCCTTAAAAGCCTCATCAGATTCAAAAACTATTGAACGAATAACCTTAGAATTTTCTTGCTTGTTTTGCCCGGCAATCATCGCCAATAATTTAATCTGTGCCTTTTGGTAGCGGAGCATTTTAGGAATACTAAATATGGCTCTTGTTATAATTATAGCAAGAAAAAAAATTATACCTCCGATCATCAAATACGGTACGTAGCCAACTATTCCAACGTCTTCCATTGTTTTATTTTGACTAAAAATAATAAAATCTTCTAAAAGCTCCCACACAGCACCTCTGCTATGTTTTGTACTTTTTGGCTGGGCTTCCCTGATCGTGCTACGATTGGTGAAGAGTTTATATATTGGAGGTACCAAAACTTATTGAATGAGATTGTTATTATGTGTTATGCTCCTTTCCTCTTTAGCTAAAGCCCAGACTTGCGTTATAGCGATTAAGACGAAAGATGCAATTTATGTGGGCGCAGATAGTAAAGTCCTAACACCAGTGTATAATAATCTCACCCATCGTTGGGATAGTGTTTTTAGTATGACATGCAAAATTGGGCATCATGGCAATTTCAATTTTGCTGTTGTGGGAAACTTAGGAGAAATAAATAAAGCCGCAGCTTCAAAAAGCATCCTAACGGCAACTAACTCCAAACAATTAATTGGCAATTATATTGAAGAATTTAAAAAAAACGCACTCTTGAAGATGGATTCAATATCCAAGTTTAATTATTCAATATTCAACTCAATATATTCGATCAATCAGCCTTTTGCCTATTGTATTTTTTTCGGATTAGAAAATGATACTCTTTTTTTAAAAACAATGGCTTTTATAAGAACCGAAAATATTGGAGGAAACTTATCTATTGCGCCGGCTTATTTAGAATATGATACGTTAGCGTTAGGGCACGCAACAGAGATATATGATATGAAGATGTTCGACAAACCATCTACTTGGAGCAAAGGCAACATAAGTGCCATTAAGTCGCTTATTAAATTGTCTGAAAAATATAACCCCCTAAATGTGGGCGGGGAGATTAATATTTTAGAAGTTACTCGAAAAAGAACACTTTGGAAACAGCCTTAACCTTTTCAGTATTCCGAGCCAAAAGAAAAAGTGGATGGGAAAACTAACTTGCGCCCTTTTAAACTATCATTTAAGCCTTCTTCATATTTTTCTCTATCATAAAAGATATATCTCAATCTACTATCTCTTATACAAAAACTTTCACTTGGCGAATGCGTTTTTGCCGAAGAAGAACAACCAATCACAATCAACATAAGGGGGGAAAATCTTCATAACTACACGGTTTATTTTGTATTTTTATACCGCTGTTATAAAGCAAAATGAAACTATTTAAGAGCCTGTTAGTAGCAGGCTTTTTCTATTGTATGAAGATACAAATAATTAGACTTTACAAAATACAAATTTAGACTTATACAGCCGCCGCTTCGCTTTTGCGAATGTGAGGCAAAAGCCCCCACTCACCTATGCCTTACGGCATTTACCAGGGATCTCCATCCATGTCAGCCTTGCGGCTTTGCCTGCCGATGTGCTCGACATAATCCTTGCAAAGCAATATGTAGTTTGCCGTCATAATTTGCCTTGCATCTATCACGCCGCCGCCCTGAAACTTCGCAAGCCTGTTAAGCATGGTCACAAAGAATTTTTTATCCATGGTGTCTTCTGCCTTACTTGTTTGATAACTGTCTATTTCGGTTTGCTTTTCCGATAGCTTTAACCTCAATGGGGCCAATTTCGCCCCTACCCTCTTTAACTCAATATCGTAAGCCTCCATATTATCCGGATCGAGTTTGATCTTAAAACCATTATCCCGGATAATATTCACCAGCCGTTCGTCATATACGGTGCCTAAATAAATGAGACTTGTGTCTACCTCAGTAATTGTTTGGTGGATTAAAAGCGTTTCTTTTTGGAGTTGGAAAATGTAATGAGCCTCAAAGGCTTCGCTCAGGTCCAAATACTCTGCGTAGATGTTTGCCCATTTTTCTAATAGCTCTTCTTGCGGTGCTTCACCTTCAATACAAAGCTTATCGAACTGCTGATATAAAAGGCAGTCCAAAAAAACAGAAAGCGGCAATTCGTAGCAGTCCTGATAAAGTTTCATAGACCTGTCTGTTCGTGCAATTTACTTAAAAAAGCACCCTCTACAAACCCATTAACTAAATCTTCACGGCTATCTTCATTTAGTCCATAAATCTGTGCGTTCCCTTTATTGTAACGGTTTTCAAGATATTGCCCGTACTCCACCTTACTGCCGTATTCAATGTCCTGCCCATCAACTTTTGCGTAAAGCCCTTGGTAGTGTTGGTGTGTGTCATCTAAGGTTACCCGGTCCGTTACCTGCCCTTTGCGCTTCTTCCTTTGTATGGTAGTGGCAGCGTAGCCCGGCGTCAGCTTAGTACCATCAGACTTCAGCCCCTGACTTAGCTGCGTAGCGTTGAGATCGGCGATAACATGCTCATGCTCTTTGAGCGTCTGCGAGGCAAGTCGTTCAAGATCCAATGCCTCCAAATTTTTCAACAGGTCTGTAATGTCCGGCATAATAAAAAAAGCACCTGTAGAAACAGGTGCCGGGTTTTCTTCTTTTTATTAACTCTTTGCCTCTTTTTCCCTCAGCAAAGCTTTTTTGTCATCTTTCGATGTAAGTTCTTTTGCTTGTGGGCTGAACCTCAGGAACGCCGTTTGGATTGCCTCCGCCCGCTGTGCTTCCTCCTCAATGTGGCCGAACACATTCAGGTCGGTTGCCTTCTTCTTGAAGTCCTCTGCGTTTAACCCTTCCCATACCGCGGAATTAAAATCCACGTCTATAATTTTTTTATGTTTCATTGCTCAGATTTTTAAATGGATTAAGCCGCTTTTGTTACTTTGACATAATCGCTTTCAATGCCAAGGACGGGCACTGTGAGTGCAGCGAGAATATCCGGGCTATTGAGTGAAATTTTTATTTTTACTCCTGTAGCAATCGTAGGCGTATTGTCCAGCGTTACGATCCATCCCTTTGCACTGTCGCTTTTGGCTACAGATGCAACATCTACCACCGTACCATC
>JAZKEP010000077.1:0-41024 GCA_040387015.1 Bacteroidota bacterium | reverse complement strand
ATTTCAATTCCTTTTTCACCACACTTTGATACTCCTGAACTGCAAAGTCGCGCACATATTTTTCGGCTGCCAGGTTTTGGTCGCTGTTCACTTCTTTC
This sequence comes from Bacteroidota bacterium, assembly GCA_040387015.1. Classification (GTDB taxonomy): domain Bacteria; phylum Bacteroidota; class Bacteroidia; order Chitinophagales; family LD1; genus Bog-950. The sequence goes on along the minus strand of JAZKEP010000077.1, from coordinate 40,926 downwards.
GCTATGAAAACGGTATCGTTTTCTGTAAGCCAAACAGTCAACTTAACACCTTCTGTAGTTTCAAGCAGTTTGCTATAAACGTTGAATGGATTGGGAGAAACGTTCTTGTTTAGTGCCCCCTTTTTAAAATTCTCCCCGTTTACGGATGTCACTTTCTCTTTACTACCGGAGATGGTATATTTCATCCAATCTTTTTCTGCCTCTGCTAATTTGATTTCGGGAATTACTACTTGAAAAGACGATTGTGTTCCTTTACTCATAGCAACTGTATCCTTTTTAACTATAATTTCTTTTTGAGCAATAGCTGATAATGAGAGCACAGAGAGAGCTACTAAGATTATTTTTTTCATGGGTGCTATTTTGGGATTTATAAATAAAATGAATGTAATAATGGGTTGTTAGTTATTTGAAAAAATCCAGCGTCCCATTTCTTTCAGGGATATTTTTTTACCATACATCAAAATACCAACGCGATATATACGGGCTGCAATGTAGGTAGTGATAATAAACCCCCCAATGAGCAATGTCACAGAAATAGCTATTTGCCACCACTCCGGTCTAAAAGGCAACAGCGCGCACATAACCACGGGAGAAGTAAATGGAATAATAGAGCCCCAGAAACCGAGCGCACTATCGGGATTGTTGATGACATTTATTGCTATGAAAATGGATATGATAATTGGAACAGTAATAGGAATCATCAGCGATTGCTGATCGCCATCTTCACCCATAGCTGCACCGGCTGCCGCAAATAGAGAGCCATACAACAGGAACCCTCCAACAAAATAAAGAGGAAAGAAAATGATGATTTGGGCGAAGGGAAGAGATGAAATATTCTTTACGATTATCTGCATTTCATCCGGATCTAAGCCGGAGCCTTGCATACTACCCATAGCCGGGGTTTGAGAGCCAATGGCAACACCCAGGACAATGCCGGCAATAATGTTTACAATAAACATCAACACAATCCAAAGAACAAATTGCGTAAGACCAACAGCGCCTACTCCCATAATTTTTCCCATTAGCAGTTGGAACGGTTTTACAGAAGAAGCAAGAACCTCCACAATGCGGCTTGTCTTTTCCTCCTGCACCCCTTTCATAATCATAGTGCCGTAAAAGAAAAGAGAAACGTAAATAGCAAATCCCATTATCAATCCAACAATTCCGGCAGCTTCGGTATAGCCTTTCATTTCTGATTCATTATCGAGCGAGGAATAATCCAACTCAACTTTTTTTAGCATTTGCTCCTGGGCTTCGTCATTGATGTTCAGTATTTGCATACGCAGCTTATCTATTGCTCCGCTCATTCTATCGTTAATGAATTGCTTTTTCATCATACCCGGTCGCTCTACATAACGATATGCAATAACTGGATTGTTTGGGTTGCTGACATTAAAGTTACCGGGGATATAAATGATGGCCTGAAACTTAGTCTTGTCCTTATCTTGTTTGGGTAGCAGTTGCGATAACTGCTCATATTTATCATCTACCTTATGAAAGTAAACCGTCTGGTCATCGGAATCGGCAATTGGAATGTTCTTAAACAAACCGCTTTCATCAATAATGGCAACGTCTGTTCTGCTTTGCGAGTAAGAACCGATAAGTGCCGTACCAAGGATAAGTGCAAAGAAACCAAGCGGAGCAAGCAAAGTAGTAACAATAAAGCTTTTCCTCTTCACTCTCGTGATATACTCCCGTTGAATAATAATCCAGATTTTTCCCACTTAATTAGTTTGAACCTGACGAATAAAAATTTCATTGATACTCGGAAGCATTTCATTAAAGGAAGTAACTTCCATACCGTGCCCCACAAATACTTTCAGTAATTCATTGCCGCGATGTTCCTGTTCGAATTTTACGATTAACTCTTCGGCCCCTCTTTCTATTACGTTTAAGTTATTTAGCCATTGGTCTTTGATTTCGCCATGAAAGGATATATGGAATTTATTTTCCTTAAAGCGTTGTTTCAGTTCTTTTACCTCGCCTTCGAGAATTTTCTTTCCCTTATTTACCAAAACAATATCATCACAAATTTCTTCCACCTGTTCCATACGGTGAGTAGAGAAAATAATAGTCTTACCCTGCAGGCTCATGGCGCGAATCTCCTCTTCAATAAGTTTTGAATTAATAGGATCCAAACCGGAAAAGGGTTCATCCAATATGAGCAGTTCAGGATTATGAAGCACGGTAGCAATAAATTGCACCTTCTGGCTCATCCCTTTGGAGAGTTCTTCAATATTCTTGTTGTACCAGTTTTCTATTTCAAATTTCTTCAACCAGTGATTTACATTTTCTCTTGCATTTTGCTTTGAGAGCCCTTTTAGTCGCCCCAGGTAGATAAGATGCTCGCCAACCTTCATCTTCTTATACAAGCCGCGCTCTTCAGGCATGTAGCCGATATTCTCGGTATGCTTATCAGTTAATTGTTCACCATTAAAAAGAATGTTGCCGCTGTCAGGATATAGAATGCGGGTAATCATTCTTATCAGCGTTGTCTTGCCTGCCCCATTCGGGCCTAGCAAGCCGAAGATTTTCCCTTTCGGTATTTCGAAACTCACATCATCGCTGGCAGTATAGCTACCATAGCGTTTTACAATATGCTGAATAGAAAGCAAGGACATAAGACGAAAGTAAAATAAACAAGGATGCTACTCAAACATATCCTTCACACGATCGAAGAAACCACGTTCCTGTTTAACACCCGGCTTAGGTTTAAAGTTGGGCGCTTCGCGAAGCTTCTCTAAAAATTTTCTTTCATCAGAAGTTAAATCAGAAGGTGTATAAACATGAATAAGAATAAGCTGGTCGCCTTTGCCATAGGAGTTTACTGCCGGCAATCCTTTGCCACTCAGTCTGAATATTTTGCCGGCCTGTGTTCCGGCAGGAACCGTAAATTTTGCCTTACCGTCTATGGTTGGCACTTCTACTTTTGCACCTAAGGTCGCATCTACAAAACTGATATGCAGATTATAGATGATATTCTGACCATCTACTTCTAATTCCGGATTCTCCTCTACATCAATCTGTATAATCAAATCGCCTGAAGGACCGCCTTGTTCACCGGTATTACCTTTACCACCCATGGAAAGCTGCATGCCATCCTGCACACCCGCAGGAATATCTACCTGAATTGTTTCTTCTCCATACTCTATACCAAGACCATTGCACGTCAAACACTTCTTCGTTATCTGTTGCCCACTTCCGTTACATTGATAACAAGTACTGGAAGTTTGCATTTGCCCTAGAATCGTATTCTGCACTTTTTTCAAAACACCACTGCCACCGCAAACCGAACATTTGCCAACAGAGCTTGAATCTTTGGCACCGCTTCCATGGCAGGTTTTACATTCAATATGTTTTTTAACCTTTAGTGTTTTACGAACCCCGTTGGCCACTTCCTGTAAAGTAAGTTTTACTTTTATGCGAAGATTACTTCCGCGTTTGCCACGGCTTTGTTGGCGCCTGCCACCACCACCGCCAAAGAAACTTTCGAACGGATCAAAACTGCCTCCACCGCCACCATGCCCACCGAAAATATCTCCAAAGTTACGGAAGATGTCTTCCATGTTCGCATTCTGATAGCTATGACCTCCGAAATTACCCGGATCCATACCTGCATGACCAAACTGGTCATATTTGGCTTTCTTCTGAGGGTCGCTTAATATTTCATAAGCTTCTGCGGCTTCCTTAAATTTTTCTTCCGATTTTTTATCGCCTTGATTTCTATCAGGGTGATGTTGCAGCGCTACCTTGCGATAGCCTTTCTTAATCTCCTCGGCTGAGGCAGTTTTTGTAACACCTAAAATTTCGTAATAGTCGCGTTTCGCCATTTGAATTTTGAGCTTTGGTCTTTGATTTTACTTTCCTACAATCACTTTAGCAAACCTGATAATCTTATCATTCAGGTAATATCCTTTTTCTACTTCGTCAATCACTTTACCTGATTGTTCCGGTGTAGGAGCGGGAACTTCGGTAATGGCTTCGTGGTTGTTTACATCGAAATCTTTACCGATACTATCCATGGCTTTTAAACCCTTTGAAGAAAGCGTATTGGTAAGTTTGGTATGAATAAGTTTTACACCTTCTTTAATGCCCGCTGCATCTTCAGAGTTTTCCTGTGCTTTGATGGCGCGTTCAAAATCATCAACCACCGGAAGCAAATCTTTTATTAAATCCTTTGCCGCAGTTTGAGTAAGCTCAATGCGGTCTTTTGCCATGCGCTTGCGGGCATTGTCGAAGTCGGCATAAAGGCGAACATATTTATCACGCAGTTCTTCCAGTTCTCTTTTCAGTTCTACTATTTCAATATCCTTAGGGTCAACATGCTCTTCTTCAAACTCTGCGTCTTCGGGTTTGTTCTTTTTAAAAACATCGTTGATGAGCTTTTCGGCAGCATCTAAAGTTTTACCTGCAAAAGTCTCTGCTTTTTCTTTGGTATCTTTTGCAAACTCTTCAGCCTTTCCGGTAACGCTGTTTTTAATGTCTTCTATACGTTCGTTCAGGTTCTCTTTTTCGGTGTTTTCCTTTTTGTCTTGCATGGTCTCAATTTTTAGCGGTGCGAATATCTCAAAATATTTGCCTTACCTCCTATTAAGGACAAATTGACGGTTTTGACCGATTTAACAGTGACTATCAGTCAAGGGGAGAGGTGAGAATGTAAATGTGGCTGATAGAGAAATGCAAGATGGAATAGTTGAAGGTCTTTTAACCCTGCACTATTCCATCCTTCATTTATTCCGGCATTTCGATTAAGCGTAGCTCTTGCTGGACATGCGCTTACGCTCGTTCTCGTTCAAATAGATTTTACGGAGACGGATATTAACAGGGGTAACTTCTACATACTCATCTTCCTGGATGTATTCCATCGCCTCTTCCAAACTCATTTTGATTGGAGGAGGAAGGTTCGATTTATCATCAGTTCCGGCAGCGCGGAAGTTGGTTAACTGCTTTGCCTGCACTACGTTCACTACTAAGTCTCCGGCTTTCGTATACTCCCCGATAATCTGTCCTTCATAGATATCTACTCCCGGCTCGATAAAGAATTTACCACGATCTGAAAGTTTATCCATTGAATATTCAGTGGCTCTTCCGCCTTCTTTCGCAAGGATAGTGCCGTTGATACGCGAAGGAATATCACCTTTCATTGGCTGGTATTCTTTAAAACGGTGCGCCATAATAGCTTCGCCCGCAGTGGTATTCAAAACCAGGGTTCTTAATCCAATTAATCCTCTTGACGGCACCTCAAATTCCAGGTGCATCATATCGCCTTTCGGTTCCATCACCAACAAATCTCCTTTACGCTGAGTAACCAACTCGATACATTTTCCGGCAACACTTTCGGGCGCATCAATGGTTAGGATTTCAATCGGCTCGTGTTTCTGTCCGTCAATTTCTTTAATTAAAACACGCGGGTTACCGATGCTCAACTCATATCCTTCTCTACGCATGGTTTCAATCAACACGCTCAAGTGAAGGATACCTCTTCCGAACACATTAAATTTTTCAGGTGCCTCTGTATCTTCAACTCTAAGAGCAAGGTTCTTTTCCAACTCTTTGTATAAACGCTCACGAATTTTCTGAGAGGTTACGTGCTTTCCTTCTTTACCGAAGAAAGGTGAAGTGTTGGTAGTAAAAATCATACTCATGGTAGGCTCATCAATGTGAATGGGCGCCATTGCTTCTGGCTTTTCAATATCCGCAATTGTATCGCCAATGTCGAATCCTTCTACTCCCATTACTGCGCAGATATCTCCGCAGTTAACCTTGTCCACTTTAAGTTTTCCTAATCCGCTGAAGATGTAAAGTTCTTTCACTTTCGATTTCACATTGGTGCCATCGCGCTTCATAAGCATTACCTGCTGACCTGAAGTGATGCTGCCTCTTGTAATTCTTCCAATAGCAACACGACCGAGATACGAAGAGTAATCGAGCGAAGTAATTTGCATTTGCACCGTTCCCTCGGCAATTTGCGGAGCGGGAATGTGGCCGATGATTTCATCTAACAGGAAAGTAACGTCTTCTGCCGGGTGTTTCCAGTCGGCACCCATCCAGCCGCGCTTTGCCGAGCCATAAACGGTCGGGAAATTCAACTGATTTTCGTTTGCACCCAAATGGAACATCAAATCGAAAACGTTTTCGTGCACTTCATCGGGGCGGCAGTTTTCTTTATCTACTTTATTAATAACCAGGATAGGCTTTTTACCCAAGCCAATAGCTTTTGAAAGCACATAACGCGTCTGCGGCATGGGGCCTTCGAAGGCATCCACCAGCAGCAACACACCATCGGCCATGTTGAGTACGCGCTCTACCTCGCCACCAAAGTCAGCGTGGCCGGGGGTATCAATGATGTTAATCTTAATGTCCTTGTATTCTACCGATACGTTTTTGGCAAGAATGGTGATACCGCGCTCTCTTTCAAGATCGTTGTTATCAAGAATAAGCTCACCCGTTTGCTGGTTTTCGCGGAAAAGCGAGCACTGGTGAAGGATTTTGTCAACCAAAGTTGTTTTACCGTGGTCAACGTGGGCGATAATAGCGATGTTACGAATGTTCTGATTGCGCATTGAAGTTTTAAAATTTGAGGCGCGAAGGTAAGCAAATAGATTGACAACTGCTTAGTATGGTGAAGAAGTAAAGAGATATTTAACCTAATGCACACAATCCGGTTCATATTTTAAAACTCCGGGAGGTTGACTTTAATTCTCCGGAGGAAGACTTCTTTCCTCGGAAGGTTGATTTCCTTTCTTCGGAGGATGACTTCCTAGCCATCTTTTGTGTTAAATCAGGAAAAACAACACAACAACCGGTGAAAAGAAGAGTACCTCTGAAGAATAGGGTTATCCGTTTGGAGGAAAACATAGAGAGTGTTTTGTTTATAGGTCTACACCAGAGGCAAATAACTCTTTCGCAGAGGTGTTATTGGTCTACTTTTATCTATTTTAGTCACCAACTATGAGAAAGCTGTTAACGCTGCTTGCTTTTTGGGGGATGGCGATGGGGGCGATGGGGCAGCGCGATGGGTTTTGGGTAATGGGTAATAATTTTTACCCGAATGTTGATTTCGCGATAGATTTCCGCAGTGGAACACCGGATACAGTCGCCATACAAAAGAACATGCAAACCTTTCTCAATTTCGCACAAATATGCGATACAAATGGGGCAGTTTTATTTTATACAGACGGACGGTTTATTGCAAACGCGAAAGGCGATAGCATGAAAAATGGAGTTATGGTTCAAAGTACAATGGGAAATAATAATGCTATTTTTCAAGGAGCACTAATACTACCATATAGTTATAAAACAAGTAACTATCATGTTTTTTACGAAACTGTCAACTATGTTGGCAATTGTAACGGAGGTTCCGATGTTGAGCCATTTGGGATATATCATATAACCATTGATATGGATAAAGACAATGGATATGGCGAAGTGATAGATAGTCAACATTCTAAAGTAATTGAAGATACTATAATTGCGGGTAAATTATCGGCTTGCAAACATGCCAACGGCAAAGATTGGTGGGTGATAACCCATCAATCTTTAAATAATACATGGGTTAAACTACTTATGAAGGATGATACACTTTTTGAAAAATCTTACCAGGCAATAGGATATATACCTGATTGCGGCTGGGATTTTAATGGACAGAGTGTTTTTAACACTGATGGAAAATACTTTGCAGTCTCTGGTGTTGATCCAAACAATAAAGTATTTTTGTTAAATTTCGATAGATGCAATGGCGACTTATCGATAGCTAAAATAATTCAGTTCCCACTACCCTTTAATGCATCACAAGGTGTTTCTTTCTCTCCCAATAGTAAGTATCTGTACATAGGAACCTACGGCTCCAATTTATGGCAATATGATATCTTGCAAGATACTTTACGATTGGTAGGACATGTAGATAACAGCCGTTGGGACAATATGTATTTACAACAATTAGCGCCCGATGGTAAAATTTACATCTGTCCTAGCAATAGTTTTAAATTTTTACATGTTATCAGTTATCCCAACATGGAAGGTTTGGCTTGTGGTTTTGATAGTGCAGGTTTTGTTTTGCCATCGTATAACCTTACTATTCCAACCTTTCCAAATTTTAATTTGGGTAAGTTAGTTGGCAGCCCCTGTGACACACTTACCGTCTTAAACGAAACTGCCCCAGCTACCAAAGAAAAAGAGATAAAAGTATTCCCTAACCCTGCTGCCGAATATGTAACGGTAGATTATGGTTTTACCGATTGGAGTAAAGGCGATGTTGATTTAGAGATAACCAACGGGTTGGGGCAAGCCATGCATAAGCAGCAGTTACCAAGATACAGCGGCTTTCAAAAGATTGAGGTTTCGGATTTAACCAGCGGTGTTTATGTGGTAAATATAAAACGCAAGGGGCAAGTAGTGGGTGCCGCAAAGTTTGGAAAAAACCCCTGAAAGACAGCCCGATGCGGTGTTACTTCTTCACCATTAACTGGGCTTCAATCTTATCCAGAATCTGGTGGGCCACATGCATGGCATTATAACCTTCCAGCACACTCACCGGAACCGGTTTGTTCTGGGTAATGGATTTATGGAAAAGCTCCAGTTCCATTTTAATGGCGTTCACGTCTTTCTTCTCAGCCGTTTCGAAGGTGATATATTTTTTGGTGTTGTCGGGCAAGTCAATTTCAAAATGATTGGATTCGCCATTGGCACCCGGGGCAGTATCTTCAATTCGAAACAAATCGCTTTTCTTCTTTAAAAAGTCCATGCTGATATAAGCCCCCGGTTGAAAGATGCGCATCTTGCGCATACTCTTAACCGATATGCGGCTGGCAGTGATATTGGCTACGCAACCGTTATCAAACTCAAGGCGGGCGTTGGCAATATCGGGGGTCTTGCTTAGTATAGCTACCCCGCTGGCACTAATCTTTTGCACGTTGGCTTTTACCAGGCTCAGAATAATATCAATGTCGTGAATCATTAAATCAAGCACCACCGAAACATCGGTGCCTCGTGGATTGAACTCGGCCAAACGGTGTACTTCTATAAACATGGGGTTTATATTCTTTTTATTCAGGCTAAGCAAGGCAGGATTAAAACGTTCCACATGACCCACCATGGCCTTCACCTGGGCCTCGTCCACAAGCTTTACCAAGTGTTTGGCTTCTTTTAAATCAACTGCCAGCGGTTTTTCAATAAAAACATGCTTTGCTCTTTTGATAGCATCATGGGCGATGGGATAATGGGTAGTGGTGGGCGAAACTATATCAATAGCATCGCAGGCTTCTATCAGTTTGTTGGCTGAATCGAACCGCTTAATGTTGAATTCATCAATAGCCTTCTGCGAATTTTTATCATCGGGGTCATAGAAACCCACTATTTCGTAGCCCGCAATTTCCTTTAGCAAACGAACATGTATTTTGCCCAGATGCCCAACCCCGAAAACACCTATGCGAACCATCTTTGCCATGTGGCGAATGTAGAAACGAAAGGAATACAGTAAGTTTTTGTTTTGAAACGATTTACAGGCAACTGTGTGGATTGTAATTTTAAATTGACAACCCACAGGTCCCTTTTATATATTCTTACGGTTAGGGTTTTCAAATATATTTGAGGATGAAAATTCCAAAGCATTACCGGCAGCAAATCATTACCAAAAAGAAGCAGACCTATAAAGTAAATGATGGGTTGCGCCAATATCTGCAAGAAAACGACCGGGAAATAAAACTGCCTGTAAGCTATGCCGACCTGAAACATTTCAATGGCAGTATTTCCATACGTGATAAAAAAGGGAATGATACGCTTTGGGAAGCAGCGATGTATCCTCCACATGAATTAGCGGCTATTCAGGAAGGATTAAAACAGATTTATTCGATACTTAAAACAGGAGGTGACACTTCGGTACACGAGCACCTGTATGTTGACCGCGTGGACTATTGCACCTTTGGCAATTCCAACCCTTTCCGAATTAAAATAGTCAACCACTTTAACGACAACTACGATTACTTCTACATTAAGCAGGCCGATGCTTCACGTATTTATGGTTTGGAACTGGAGGATATTCTTTCTCCCGAAAGCATTAATTTTTTTGTAGATGATACTACACTGGTAGAGGAACATATTGCGGGTATTCCAGGCGATATGTTCATTTACGCGTACCTCGATAATCCCGAATTTAATAAAGTACGTATTGCTAAGGAGTTTGTAAAATTCAACGAGCGGTGTATTGTTCGTCTGCTGGGCGATATGCGCTCCTATAATTATGTATTCGACATTACTCCCGATTTTGAAGAGGTGCAGTTCCGTATCCGCGCGATTGATTTCGATCAGCAGAGTTATGAAGGAAAGAAGACCCTTTATCTGCCTCAGTTTTTTAAAGAGAATGCCGTGCTGGTACAGCTCACTTTAAATCTGCTGAGTGCTGACAACATCCGCCAGTATCAAAAAGAAGAGCGAACCCTAATTGCCCGCAGAAGTATCTCCGCGCATCTACGCCTCGACTACCTTCTTAACGTCATGGATAGTGATGTGATTTCTCCGAAAGAAAAGGTGATTCAATTGAGAAAAGAATTGGCTGACCATTACAACAACAGTTCTTTTGAGCATTGCAACACAATGGGAGCTATTGTAAGAAACAGCCTGCAACTGCTTACCATGTAATGCACAAATAAAAAAGCGCGACTCTTTCGAATCGCGCTTTGTATCTTAAGTCCCTTCTCAGGGATTAATAATTACTTAGTGATTTCAGTTACTTGACCTGCACCTACGGTTCTACCACCCTCACGGATAGCGAAACGAAGACCTTTCTCCATCGCAATAGGATAGATCAATTTTACAGATAAAGTTACGTTATCGCCAGGCATAACCATTTCTACACCAGCCGGCATAGTAATTTCACCTGTAACGTCCGTAGTTCTGAAATAAAACTGAGGACGGTATTGGTTGAAGAAAGGAGTGTGACGTCCACCTTCTTCTTTGCTTAGTACGTAAACTTCACATTTAAATTCAGTGTGCGGAGTTACAGAACCCGGCTTAACAACCACCATTCCACGCTTGATTTGCTCTTTTTCAATACCACGAAGAAGAAGACCTACGTTATCGCCAGCCTCACCTCTGTCAAGAATCTTACGGAACATTTCAACACCTGTAACGGTTGATGTAAGAGGTTTTTCACCTTCTTTCTGCAAACCGATTAATTCTACCGGATCGTTGGTGTTAGTAACACCTCTTTCGATACGACCTGTAGCAACAGTTCCACGACCAGTGATGGAAAATACATCTTCAACCGGCATAAGGAATGGTTTATCAACTTCCCGTGGAGGAACCGGGATAAAGCTATCCACTGCATCCATTAACTCATCAATCTTAGCAACCCATTTTGGTTCACCGTTCAATGCACCCAAAGCTGAACCCTGAATGATAGGAATATTGGCACCATCATATTTATAGAAAGTAAGCAAATCGCGAATTTCCATTTCTCCTAATTCAAGGAATTCAGGATCGTCCACTAAGTCCACTTTATTCATGAATACCACGATTTGAGGAACACCTACCTGACGAGCTAAAAGGATGTGCTCGCGGGTTTGAGGCATTGGACCGTCAGTAGAAGCAACAACCAAAATAGCACCGTCCATTTGGGCAGCACCGGTAACCATGTTCTTAATATAATCCGCGTGACCCGGGCAATCTACGTGCGCATAATGGCGAGTAGCTGTCGCATATTCCACGTGAGCGGTATTGATAGTGATACCTCTTTCTTTTTCTTCAGGAGCGTTATCAATTGAAGAATAATCGCGTACTTCAGCAAGACCTTTCTTTGAAAGTACCGTAGTGATAGCGGCAGTCAAAGTAGTCTTTCCGTGATCTACGTGTCCGATAGTACCGATGTTGACATGCGGCTTGTCTTTAATGAATTTTTCTTTAGCCATGGTTATTGATTTTAATTGTTGTTTTAAATATTTATGTTGAAAATCTTAAATCCTGTTTATCTACTGCAAAAATCGTTGAGCCGTTGATGAGAATCGAACTCGCGACCTCTTCCTTACCAAGGAAGTGCTCTACCACTGAGCTACAACGGCTTGTTAAGAAGAAGATTCATCCACCTCTTAAAACTAGAGCGGGAGACGAGGCTCGAACCCGCGACCTACAGCTTGGAAGGCTGTCGCTCTACCAACTGAGCTACTCCCGCAAATATACTTCAATTCATCTTCCATTTCAATTGGAGATTAAGTGGGGAGATCAGGATTCGAACCTGAGAACTCGTAAGAGGACAGATTTACAGTCTGTTGTCGTTGGCCACTTGACTATCTCCCCTTTTTGAAGGTGAATTTTTCAAAGAACTTATAGAGCCCGAGGATGGATTCGAACCTCCGACCTGCTGATTACAAATCAGCTGCTCTACCAACTGAGCTACTCGGGCATGGTATAAAACTACAATTCAAAGAACCTTAAATACCCTGCAACCATCCGTATAATAACCGGAATTCTACGCCAGCTGAACTATACGGTGTATTAAATATTTCTACTGTTTGACAATATGCAATGAACACTCCTCTCCAAAAACGGAGCGCAAATCTAAACAGTTAATTCAATTTTCAAAAGGGGAGAAAAATAATTCGGAGAAGACTTATTCAGATGAAATGGATAAAAAAGAAAGCGTCCCGAAAATTTCGGGACGCTTTATACAAATCCTAACGTGCTTTTATCCTTTCTTTCTGTTTCTTAAGCTGACCCGCTAACGTTTGAAGAGCGAGGTCTGTGCTTTGCTCAAATGTTTTTGCTGTTTTGGTTACAAACAGCGTTTTACCGGGTACATGAACTTTAATTTCTACAATCTTATCTCTTACGTTTTGCCTTGACTCCAGTTTTAGAAAAACCTCGGTCTCCACAATACGGTCAAAAAAGGTTTCAAGTTTTGTGAGTTTCTTATTAATAAACTCCACAAGTTGAGAAGATGCATCGAAATGCACAGGATGGATTACAACATTCATAAAGAACAATTTTAAAAGGTTAATAAATTTGATCCACGATTCTAAGTTAACGAAAACTTACCCAAATAGTGTACTTCCCTTAACGAATATTTTGGAAAAAGGTTTTAGGCAACTTTTCTGTCTATAAAATAACGAATAAACAGACCGGAGATTGTTTTTAAGCCTTAGGATGGGCTCGATTATAAATTTCCTTCAGTTTATCTATGGTATTATGCGTATAAACCTGTGTGGCAGCCAAACTGGAGTGTCCGAGTAACTCTTTTACAGCATTTATATCTGCACCGCCATTCATCAGGTGGGTAGCAAAAGTATGGCGTAGGGTGTGAGGGCTTTTTTTATCAACGGTGGTGACCATATTCAGATATTTTTTAACGATTTCATAAACAAAGCCCGGTTCCATTTTCTTCCCTTTTTCTGTAACAATAAGAAAATCCCCTTTTTGTGATTCCACCAACCTTCTTTTTTCTTCTATAAAACCTCTGATTGAATTTCTAAGCTCATTGTGGATTGGAATAATCCGCTCCTTGTTTCCTTTACCAAGAACTTTTATTTGTGAACTGTAAGAATCCACATCTGTTTCTTTCAGATTGATTAATTCGCTCCTTCTCATTCCCGTTCCATAGAAAAGCTCGATGATCATTTTGTCCCGTAGACCTTCATATCCTTCAGGAAATACAACTTCTTTCAACAGTTTTTCAATACTGGGAAGGTCTACAAAAACAGGAAGCCGCTTGGACGTTTTAGGCGTTTGCACTTTCGAAAGTGGGGTATTCTTTATTTCTCCTCTTCGAAGCAGGAATTTATAGAAAGACTTAAGTGCAGATATTTTACGGTTTACAGACCGTGCAGAAGTTTTTTGCTCCATCATGCTCACTATCCAGTTTCGGATATCCGTATGGGTGGCATCTTTAAGCTGCTTCTCATAAGGCTCGAGAAAGGCTCCGAACTGTGCTAAGTCATTCCGATAGGCTTCATGGGTATGTTTGGAGTATCGCCTTTCGAATTCGATATAATTAAAGAAAGACTGGACTGAGGCATGCATATTTCAAAAGTAAACGCATTTACCGTTTAGTGATTGCACATTTCAACCCTATAAATGAATTTGAGCATTAATAAAAACAAAGAGCCTCAAACTGATAAATCAGCTTGAGGCTCTTAATATTTTCTTTTAAAAAACTGAACTATCCCTCAGCTTCTCTCTTTAATGTTTCGATATAACCTGCATGAAGGACAGTCTGTCTTCTTTTAATACTTGGCTTCGTAAAAGTCTGGCGTTCGCGAAGCTGGCGAAGAATTCCCGCCTTTTCAAACTTCTTCTTGTATTTCTTAAGTGCTTTATCAAGTGTATCTGACTCTCTTGCGTCTATTATTAACATGCTTCTTTAATTTTTAAGGACGGCAAAAATAAAAACTACTTCTTAATATCCAAACTAAATGTTGCCCTTCATTATTTCACGTGAAATAACCAGCTTTTGAATTTCAGATGTTCCCTCTCCAATAGTGCAAAGCTTAGAGTCGCGGTAGAACTTTTCTACAGGGAAATCCTTTGTGTAACCATATCCTCCGAAAATCTGAACTGCATCAGTAGAAACCTGAACGGCCACTTCGGAAGTATAATACTTAGCAAAAGCAGATTCTTTAGTCATCTTCTTGTGTTCGTTCTTTAAATAGGCTGCCTGCATTGTTAGCAACTCCCCAGCTTCAATTTTAGTAGCCATATCAGCCAGTTTAAACGCAATAGCCTGAAAATTAGCTATCGGTTGTCCGAATTGCTCGCGCTCTTTGGCGTACTTCACTGATGCTTCATAAGCACCTTTTGCAATTCCTAATCCGAGAGCGGCAATTGAAATTCTCCCTCCGTCTAATATCTGCATAGCTTGTTGAAAACCAGTGCCGACTTTCGCCTCTCCACCACAAACATTCTCGTCAGGTACAAAACAGTCTTCAAAAACTACTTCGGCAGTTTCAGAAGCCCGCATACCCAGCTTATTTTCCTTCTTACCGGCTTTTAAACCTTTGGTACCTCTTTCAATAATGAAAGCCGTCATTCCTTTTGTATCTAACAACTCACCGGTTCTTACAATTGCAACAACCACATCGCTTGAAATGCCATGAGTTATCCAGTTTTTATTTCCGTTCAACACCCAACCACCGTCAACTTTCTTTGCCGTTACTTTCATACGCATGGCATCAGAGCCGGTGTTGGCTTCTGTAAGAGCCCAAGCGCCTACCCACTCACCTGTGGCAAGTTTGGGAAGATATTTTTTCTTCTGTTCTTCGGTTCCATGATAATAAATATGACCTGTGCAAAGTGAATTGTGGGCTGCAACCGAGAGTCCGATAGACCCGCAAACCTTAGAAATTTCAGACACAACAGTTACATACTCAAAGTAACTTAGCCCTGAACCACTGTATTTTTCCGGAATGTAAACTCCCATGAAACCCAGTTCTCCCATTTTATGGAATAAGTCTCTAGGGAAAAATTGTGTTTCGTCCCAGTCCATTAAATACGGACGAATTTCGCGCTCGGCAAAATCTTTTACTGATTGAGCAATCATTAATTGATTTTCGCTGTAATCGAAATTCATTCCACCAATAACCGAAGTTTCTGTCTCTGCTGCACTCATGATAATTAATTTTGAGGATGCGAATATATGAATTTTGCCTCCTATAAAAAGCGCTGTTTAACCTATGAGAAGTTGATGGCCGAAATAATATTCTGCGAATAAGGATGGATTTTTTCTTTTCCCTTCAGAAAATCAAGCTCTGCGATGAAGGAAAAGCCTGCTACCTTACCTCCCTCGCCTTTGACTAATTCGGCAGCCGCCATAGCCGTTCCTCCTGTAGCTAGAATATCGTCATGTATCATCACATTCCAATTCGGCTTTACAACATCTGTATGAATTTCAAGCGTTGCAGAACCATATTCCAAATCGTAGGTATAAGACTTTGTGCGAGCAGGAAGTTTTCCTTGTTTCCTAACGGGGAAAAGAGGAATTTGCAGTTTGTTGGCGATAAGAATTCCTATAAAGAATCCCCGGCTTTCTATCGCGCACACAGCATCTATTTTCCCGTGATTGTGAAGAAAGTTATTGATGATGTTTTCTGCAATTTCATCGCACAGTTTTGCATCCAGGAAAATGGGCGTAATATCTTTAAACATAATTCCCGCTTTAGGGAAGTCGGGAACGTTTCTGATAGCGGAATTAAGTTTCTCTTTCAATATCATACTACAACTGATTTCTTTTCCCAATAGTAATAAACCGGCACACCTAACAATACAATTATCAATCCCGGGAAACTATTCTCAGGCTTCATGTAAAGAATGTTTATACAAAATGCCGCTGCAAGAAGAATATAAATGGCAGGAATGACAGGATAGCCAAATGCTTTATAGGGCCGTTCTGCATTTGGTTTTTTCTTTCTTAAAATAAAAATGCCATAAATGGTAAGGATATAAAACAACATCACAGCAAAAATTACGTAGTCAAGCAGGTCACCATATTTACCCGAGAAACAAAGCAACGAAGCCCATATAAACTGAACCCACAAAGCATAACCCGGTTCTCCATGTTTATTATTCTCTTTCATCTTCTGAAAAAACAAGCCATCCTTCGCCATAGCCTGATAAACCCGAACGCTGGAGAGGACAATGCCGTTGTTACATCCAAAAGTTGAAATCATAATTAATATAGCCATTATAAAAGCGGCAGGTGCACCGAACATTTGCCACACTGCCGCAGTAGCAACGCGATCTTTTTCGGCAAACATTATTCCCTTGCCAATACCTGTTACAGAATTCGGATCGCCATAAAATGGCAAAAGATTCAAATAAGCAATGTTGACCAGAAGGTATAAGCCGATTACTATAACTGTTCCAAAAAACAGGCTTAATGGAATACTACGTTTAGGGTTTTCAATTTCAGCAGCTATAAAGGTAACGTTGTTCCATGCATCGCTGGAAAACAAGGAACCAACTAAACCTACCCCCATTGCAGTGATCAGGCCAAATGTAGTAAGCGTAGTGAAAGTTACTTTGCCGTTTTCATCAGCTGCATACTTCCCGAAATCCCAGAAGTGCTCCATGTTCATGTTCCATACATCAGCATTTCTGTAAAACAATAAGCCCAGAAGGATAATGCCGAAAAGAGAAATGAGTTTGGTAGAGGTAAAAACCCGGACGATTATTTTCCCGTAATTAATTCCCTGCGCGTTAATAAGGGTGAGAATAAAAATAGAAAAGACCCCTAATATTTGTGCAGCGTTTATTTTAAATGAACCAATCGTGAATAGAATATGGCTGTCGCTGAAAAACGGGAATAACACTCCTGTATATTTTGCAAAAGCAACGGCAACAGCCGCTATGGTACCACTCTGAACTACAGCAAACAAACTCCATCCGTATAAAAACCCGACAAGTGGATTGTATGCTTCCTTAAGATAAACATATTGCCCTCCGGCATGAGGAAACATTCCGGCCAACTCGCCATAACTTAGAGCAGCAAAAATTGTCATTACCCCTGCAATCACCCATAGCATGAGCATCCAACCCGGACCTCCTACACTTCGCCCCATATCTGCTGCTACAATGAAAATTCCCGAGCCAATCATGCTGCCGGAAACAATTAGAGTTGCATCAAGGAGATTAAGTGATTTTTTTTCTGCCATTGTGGGAGAGGTTAAACGTTATTGGTAATAGTTAATAGTAACAGCCAGCTGCATTTTATTTTCACGATTTAACCAATAATCAAACTTACTTCTGATTTCTGAGTTTACTTCTCTTATCGCTGTATCCAAAATAAACTGCCAGACCAATGGCCATCCAAACTCCTAACCGTATCCAGGTATCACCGGGTAGAAATACCATCATACCAAAACAAACCACAATTCCCATGATAGGCACAAAAGGAACAAATGGCGTTTTGAAAACACGGGGAGCATCGGGCATTTTGTAGCGCATGTAAAGAACTCCCGCACAGACAATAATAAATGCGAACAAGGTGCCAATGCTTGTCATTTCACCAACAATACGGGCAGGCACAAACGCTGCAAACAGGCTGACAAAAAGCATAAAGAGTAAATTCGATTTGTATGGCGTTTTAAATTTTGAATGCACTTCGGAAAAAACTTTCGGAAGCAATCCATCTTTACTCATGGAAAAGAAAACTCTTGATTGACCCATCAACATTACAAGAATAACCGAGGAGTACCCTGCAAGAATGGCTATGATAACAGCTTGTTGCAGCCAGATATAAGGAGTGTGACGAATAGCAACTGCCACAGGAGCGATACCATCCTGCCCTTGAAACTCTTTGTAGTTAGCAAGACCGGTCATAACGTGCGCAAACAAAATGTAGAGCACCGTACAAATAGCGAGCGAAACAAGAATACCTATCGGCATATCGCGTCCAGGGTTTTTCGCTTCCTGTGCGGCAGTAGAAACTGCATCAAACCCGATATAAGCAAAAAAGATGATTCCTGCTGCACGAATAATTCCGCTCCAACCGTATTCACCAAAGGTGCCGGCATTGGCAGGAATATAGGGTGTGTAGTTATCCATATTAATATATGCCCATCCTAAAGCAATAAATACTACCACCACCGTTACTTTGAGGGCTACAATAATATTATTTACAAAAGCCGATTCCCGGGTTCCTTTTATCAGAAGGAGCGACATTAGCACCACTATTAAAACCGCAGGGACATTTATCATTCCGGTTACAACCGAGCCATCGCCACAGGTTACTGAATCAAAAGGCGACATGACCATTTGTGCCGGCAGGTATATCTCATAATACTCAAGTAATTTTATCAGGTAGCGCGACCAGCTGATTGCAACGGTTGCAGCTCCTACAGCATATTCAAGCACCAGATCCCAGCCAATTACCCAAGCCATAAACTCACCCATGGTAGCATAGGCATAGGTGTATGCGCTACCTGCTACCGGAATCATACTTGCAAATTCAGCATAACATAAGCCCGCAAATCCGCAACCGATGGCTGCCACAATAAACGAAATTGTAACTGCCGGGCCTGCATTGTTGGCAGCCGCCATACCTGTTATAGAAAACAAACCGGCACCGATAATTGCTCCGATGCCGAGGGTTACTAAATTGAATGAAGTTAAAGTTCTGTGCAGGGTATGTTCTCCTTCTTCCGATTCGCTTATAAGCTGTGGAATGGATTTACTTTTAAAATAGTCTGCCATAAAGTATGTTAGGTTATTAGGTGTTAGGTTATAGGGTAAAACTATTCTTTTTTTCCTACGGACTTATTTTTACACAGAAATTTTCAAGCCATCGTAAGCCACCTTCACATTGGAAGGAAGTTTCTTTCCCTCCTCTTCGTGCAACCCAAACTGATGACTCATGTGTACGAAATAGGTAAGATCAGGTTTTATATCATCTACCACTTCCAATGCCTGTTCAATCGTGAGATGAGAGTAGTGCTCTTCGGGTCGAAGGGCGTTTATCACCAAAACCTTAGAACCCCGAATTTTATCACGTTCTTCTTTTGCAATTGTTTTGGCATCTGTAATATAAGTGAAGTCGCCAAAACGAAATCCTTTCACCGGCATGTTAGCATGCATTACTTCAATGGGAATAACATTCAAATCAGCTATACTGAAAGGGGTATCATCAATACGAATGAATTTCATCTTGGGCAGATACGGATAATCCGTTTCCGAAAAAACGTAAGCGTATTGTTCTTTAATACCCAGTTCGGTAGGATAGTCGCAATAAATATCAATTGATTTACGGGTAATGAAATTAAAGGCCCGTATATCATCCATACCACCCGTATGATCTTTATGCAAATGAGTCATGAGGATGGCATCCATTTGACGCACGTCTTCGCGCAGCATCTGCTGCCGAAAATCAGGGCCGCAGTCAACGGCAACTGTCAAATTATCTGTTTGAAGAAGAATAGAGGTGCGAAGCCGCTTATCGCGGGGGTCACTGCTTTTGCAAACCCTGCACTGACAACCTATAAGCGGAACTCCCGCTGAAGTGCCAGTGCCGAGAAAGGTTACTTGCATGTGAATAGGATAATGTTTACTGTGAACCTTACTTCTGAAACAGCGTTTCTTTCTCCGTTCTTATCTGCTGAAACAGCTGTGTACTTTCGCTCGAAAGATTTTCAAGTTCCAGGTCAGAGATATTAAGAAGTATATCAACCATTGAGTTAATTTTGGCTTCAGGCTCGTGGAATTTATTGATGACCACTACTCTCCTTTTCTCCAGCACACAATAGCCATTCTGAAAATTTCCGCGCTCATAGCGAACGCTATAGCCGCCTTCTTTGAAAATATCTTCGACCTTTTTTAATAAAGCTACATTATATTTGAGTGACATTGATAGAAGTTAATTGTTATTAGTGAATGATATTACCTGCACCTTTTCCTTTAAACTAAAACGAAGTTATTCGTCTGAAATTCTCTGGCATGAAGAAGAAACTAACATTGTGGATATTATTAATTCCATTTGTCCTTTCCGCTCAAACGCAATACAAAGACGGCACCCTTTCTATTGATTTTGGCAAGAAGAAAAAGCAACAACAGGATTCCGTTCAGAAGGAACAATATACTTACCCAAGCGATGAGGAGGAAGCTGAACAGGCTCCGAAAGTGAAAAAAGAAAAAAAGAAAACCACCACTGTATCCACTGAAGACGAGCCCGACTTTAAACGTGATGGATTATTTAAGGGACTGTTTAACGTGGGTTTAAATGCCTGCCAGGTAGACGGTGATAGTCATGCAGGGTATAAATATCTGGGAGCCAATGTAGGGATAGGCGCTATGGTAAGGTATCACAAAAATCTTTCTACCAGTATTGAAATAGCCTATTCCATGAGGGGAGCCCGGGCGCAGTTTGCCAGAGGGGGGTCTAATGCTAATTTCTTCCGCACCAATTTTGATTATGTTGAAATTCCCATTTCGCTGCTAAACATTCACGATAAAAAGTTAGTAATGTTCAGTTTAGGACTTACCCCGGCTTTACTTGTTAGATATAAGGAATGGGAGAGTATAACTGGATTGGAAGTAAGTGACAATCCTCCGATCGGTCAACCACGCAAATTTGACCTGAGTGTTTTTGGCGGTTTCTATTTTGTGATTCAACAGCATTTTGTGTTGGGAGCAAAATTTTCTTACTCCGTGTTATCCATGCGGGCAGCAGAAAATAACACTAGGGTAAACGGTCAGTATCACAACGTAATTAACTTCCGCTTTATGTATATTATGGATAAGGCGAGTTTTAAGAAGAAGAAATAAATTCCTCTAAACATCACCTGCAGAAGGATACTTAGATACCAAAGCCATAATCTCTTTCCACTTTGCAGATGCGAAGTTTGTATTGTGCATACCATTTCTCTTTACCCTGTTGCTGAGCAAACTGATGATCCGCATTCATCTTCCAGTTTTTAATAGCATCTAAACTTTCCCAATAAGAAACAGTAATTCCTTCGCGGGTGGTTTGGTTACGGGCCGATTCAATACCCAGGTAACCGGGTTGCTGCTTTGCAAGCTTTTCCATTTCAGCGGCCATTTCCGAATAACCATTATCACCTTCGGTGCGCAGGGTGGTGAAGACAACCGCATAATAAGGGGCCATTGGTGTTAGTGCTATCATAATGCAAAGTAGCATTTTCTAAAACCCCTTTGAAACGCACAACAGCTTTACCTGTTCCTTTATTTAAACGTTGATGCATGTTTAAACGGCAAAAAAAATAGGCTCCAAAACATACATCCGTTTCATAAAAATTATTTCTTTACCATGCGCGTGTATGTGCCTTGAGTTATTCTGAGGTTTTCTTCTAACCTGCTAAACTTAAAAAGCTGACAATGTATTTTGTCAATCTTTCTTCTTAAAAACTGCTTTTAACCATACCGGTAAGGAGCGTTCCTACAGCCTATGAAAATAATTTTACACGCAGCATTGATTTTATTTCTTACCGCAGCAGCCTGCAACAAAAAGTGCGGCAGCTTTAGCGGTACGTGGCAAAACGAAAACTACAACGCTTACGTAACTATTAAACAGAACGGAGATATTTTTCTGATATCCATTAAGGATAAATCAAAAAAGGATGACTGGTTGACGAAAACCCAATATGTAATGTATTTCGACCAGGGATTGTTGCGTTCGGAAACAGAAGCGTTTAAGACCATTACCATCAATCATGAAACCAACACTATTCGCATTAATGGTGAGAAGGATGAATGGGAGCGCATACCAAATAAAAGCGAGATATAAATTCGGTTGCTTACTCTACCAGCAGTTTACCGGTTCCTACATTTTCTTTTCCGCTCGACACATTATATAAATGCATGCCTCTGCTCACTCCGCTCAGCTCAATGTGATTAGTGGGTGCTGTAAGTGGCTGTTGTAAAATCATTCTTCCTGTTATATCGAACAAATGAAAAACGCTGTTGTCTAAGTAAGCCTCCTCAATGCTAACGGTGATTTGATTTACAGCAGGGTTAGGGGAAAGAGTGAAAGTGCGGGAGTTGATTTCAGCAACACCACTCCATAAGCTATCCATTACACAAGTTGTGTATGCGGCATGTCTGAAAATCTGTTTACGGTTTTCGGAATAGCAAAGCATTTCATAATCGGCACCGTCAGATACAATGAAATTGTTTCCCGGCTGAAGAAAATGACTTTTAACTGAACCTATACCTTCTATCCAGATATCCCCCTGCGGATTGCCGTTGTATCTCACATACATTCTTTTCCGTAGCTTATCCAGTGATATCACATCCACCGAATCAACGGTGCAAAGACTAACATTCCAGAAGTCGGGGCTTTCAATGGTAAAAGTATCGCCCGCTTGCTTCGAAAAATCATAAATCAAATAGTCGAGCGAATCAATATCCCTGCGCAGAAAAATCTTTTCCGATGCATCTCTCCGCAGGTAAACCCTTTCCCCTAAAGCGGTAAGGTTAAAGAAGGAAGTATCCTTTTCTATATTCAAAGCCTGGTAATAGAGCCCACCCATCAGCGTGTCGCCAATCACTTCGTGCGTCAAGGTATTATAGTAATGGCAAGGACCTGCGCTGCACAAGTACCTGGTAAGCACATTCCACTGGGCCGTAGAATCGGTAAAACGGAAATTGGTGTTCGAAAACGATGTTAAGGAGAGAGCAATGGCTGCTAAGGTTAAATACTTCTTCATATGCAATTGGTTATTCTACTACGCTTTTAAATACCACACCCAACGACCTTTGAGGGCCTAACCATTTTTCTACAGCGAAAGATAAAACTAAATTTGAATGAGTTGCTGAAAATATCTTGATAAGTTGGGTATTGTGCTATTCTTTCAAATAGTCAGCCGAAGGCATTCGGCACCCGAGTACTGCTAATATTTAGTTAAATATGGAGCATTTAACAGGCAATGGTGCAAAGCATGGGAGAAAATATTTCCTCACTGTGATTAATCAACCAACAATTTCCCCGCTCCCAATCTTTCTTTATCGCTTACCACATTATACAGATACATCCCTTCGCTTACTCCGCTCAACTCAACGCGGTTGGTGGTTTCGGTAAGGGGCTTTTGAAGAATCATTCTTCCTATTATATCAAATAGCTGAAAGGTAGTAGAGGAAGAAGGCGTTTGTTGAAGTTGAAGAGTAATGGAAGTGGTGGCGGGGTTGGGGGAAATGCGGATTGCGGATTTCGAATTGCTGATTTGTGTAACTGCTGTGTTTGTTTCAATAGTATTTAGCGCGGTATTGGTTAATATGCGCGGGTTGCTATCGAAATAAATAGCTGCCCTGTTTTTGATTTCGGTGCCCGGTGCCAAAGAAGGTTTCATTTTTACTTTAAACTTCACCATACCGTGGCTGGCAGGTTCGTTACTTACGCTATCGGGTAAATTAATTCCCGAAAATATAAACTGAACCACATTTGTGTCAAGCCATTTCGGACTCATAGAGTGGTCTGCTCCTATCACTTTCAAACTCTCAGGCAGTAAATCGGCATCTAAAGTATCTGTAACCCTAACATTAATTGCAGGTGCGTTTCCGGTGTTTTGAAAATGAATGGTGTAAGTAAACTCAGAAGTGGTTGCTGGAATAAAACCCTCCACACCTTCACCTTTCGGAGAAACTTCCTTCACATTCGGGTCGAAAGAGTTGACCACCGGTATGCAAACTGAACTGAAATTATTTGCCGGATTAATATCTCCGGTCGGCACATCGGTAAAAATAGTAAAGCACAAACTATCGCCAATGTTAACCATGCTGTCGGGAATTAAATACACACCGGCAAAAAAGCTGTTCCAGTAAGCCCCGTTGCTCAGGTTACTAAGGTTGGTATAATTCCAAATAAGGGTGTCGCCACTAATACTGTTTGCAGGGTTATTACTTTGAGCCGAATCATAAGTAACGCGAGGGTCTAACGCTAAATACAAATTACCGCTGGCGGCATTGCAACCCGTATTATTAACTCTCGGATTAAGAATAAAGGGCACAAGCGGACGGGCAAAGGGTGATGAACCACTAAAACACTGCACGTCTAAACTACCGGTGCATTGCAACGCAAAATCAACATTACTTTGTGGCAGAGTGGTAAAATAGTACTGCCTTGGCGAGCAGCTATCCGATGGGAAAATAAACTGATACGTTGGTTCGGTCATCATAATGTAATAACCTATAAGCCCCGACTGCTGTATATTATTAAAATCGTAAGCACCTGATGAATCAGAGCGGTGAATGAAGCTGGTACCATCAAAAGCGGGGTCGAGAGATTCAAAGGAGCGAACACTAATATGGTTTAGCGGTACATCAACACTATCGAACACACAGTTGCTATTGTAATCAATGTAAACTCTTCCGCTTACAGTTCCATACTGGCATAGGATAGTATCGGGAAAAGTAAAGTTGTTATTGATGTTGTAAATGGTATCGGGACCCGAAATTACTTTACTGGTGTTTGCTGCGTAACTGGCAACATTCCCGTTTACCATCCAGCCGTTAAGGAATTGCAACGGTGCACCCGGCACGGTAATATTCCACGGAGATTGACCTGTGCTGTTTTGCGCCTGATAAATAAGAGTTCCGAATACCATGTCTTTTATCTTTACCGAGTCACCGACAAAAGAATTTTGTATTACGATGTTATAAAACATTTGTGTCGTGGTTCTACATCCCAATGAATCCTGCCGGGTATAGGTGGGTTGTAGTGTAACAGTAATATCGCCCTGTGTATAAACCTGTGCCATGGCAAACTGCGAAGCGAATAATAAAAGAGCCATAAATGCGGCATGTTGCAGTGTAAGTTTCATATGTTTTAATTTTAAGATAAAGATAAAAGCAGTAGCAGCCTGAATCCTAAAAAACTGTGTCATTGTTTTGTCATTTTTTTGTGAAAAACTGTGACAGTTGCCTACTCCACCACTACCTTACCCGCTCCCAATCTTTCTTTATCGCTTACCACATTATACAGATACATCCCTTTGCTCACTCCGCTCAACTCAACGCGGTTGGTGGTTTCGGTAAGAGATTTTTGCAGAATCATTCTGCCTGTTACATCAAATAGCTGAAAGGTAGTAGAGGAAGAAGGCGTTTGCTCCAGTTGAAGAGTAACGGAAGTGGTGGCGGGGTTGGGGGAAATGCGGATTGCTGATTGCTGATTGCTGATTTCGGAAACATCCGTAGTTAAGCAAGGATTGGGATTTAGCGAATTACAAAGAGGCAGCGAATTAATATCGGGGAAACTATTGGTTACACTACCATAATTTGGTACGCAAACAATTCCGGTATTGGTAAAGTTAAAAGTCACCAGTTTTTTAATCGTTGGAAGACACTGCAAACCGGGATTTCCGGGAATAAAGAAACTACCCAATGAATCCGGAAATTCAGGAAGAACAGTTATGAGGTTATAGCCACAGTTTACTGCAACAATACTATCCGGATATGGTGGCAGCGTATTCAATTCATTATTCTGACACTCAAGTCTACGCAAACTACTCGGCAATGATGGAAGAAAGGTAAGATGGCCGGCCCTGCAATTCAAATATTCCAATGACGAAGGGAGAGCGGGCAAACTATCCAAGGAATGTCCAAAGCAATTCAATGCTCGCAATTTCAACGGTAAGGGGGGTAACCGTTTTAAGAGAGGATTGCCTCCACAATACAAAGTATCTAACCGAGGAGGTAGTTCGGAGAAGTAAATAAGGTTTCCCACGCGCCAGTCTAATACCTCCAGACTGTCGAAATATTGAATTCCTTCAATGCTAACGCTGTCTCGCCACCATTGTGAAGCAGCATCTATTTCAATTCTCTTTTGTCTTATTATTTCCGTACAGGTAGTATCCATTTGATTGCCTACCATACATTGTGAATATCCAAATGAATTCAGATAGTGAACAAAGTTAGTATCCGGTATAGTTACATACTGCGCCCCGCACACCATCCATAAACTGAAAACCGCAACGAGTAAACTTCTTTTCATGGCTCAACAATTAATTTACCCGCTCCCAATCTTTCTTTATCGCTTTGCACATTATACAGATACATTCCTTTGCTCACTCCGCTCAACTCAACGCGGTTGGTGGTTTCGGTAAGAGATTTTTGCAGAATCATTCTGCCTGTTACATCAAATAGCTGAAAGGTAGTAGAGGAAGAAGGCGTTTGCTCCAGTTGAAGAGTAACGGAAGTGGTGGCGGGGTTGGGGGAAATGCGGATTGCGAATTGTGGATTGCGAATTTCTTCAATAGTCGTAAAAAGCGAACTGTCGGGTGTACCTGCTATAATGCCATTCGTTTTATGCAGATAAACAAGCTGCTCATACCAGGAATAAGCGCAGTTTCCTGCTGTGCCGCTATCGTTTACAGAAATAAAGGTTTCGCCTAAGCCTATGGCGCATTGATAGTCGGCATGCAAGTCAAAAGTCTTATACCCTGTAATGGGATCGCAATAACGCGTTATAGTTGTATGAGCCTGCGCAGCATATGCTGTATCGCCTGCGTAAGTGGAAATAGATGTGCTGAAATTATTCCATCCATTTCCAAAGCTCTGCCGGTAAGCAGCACTGTCTAACACACCGATGGTTAAGCGGCTGGTATCTACAAATGCGGTATATATGTTTTTTGAAAGGTAAACTATAGAATCATTAGCATAATCGGTGCGGCTGAGTATAACCCGGCAGTAAGCCAAATTGGTCCCAAAGCTTGTCCATCGCCTGTACTGAAAGGTATCTCCCACTGCAAAATCATACACCTCGCGCACAGTCGGGTAACTTATCTGCGCCCCGCACACCATCCACATACTAAACATCGCAACGAGTAAACTTCTTTTCATTGCTCAACAATTAATTTCCCCGCTCCCAATCTTTCTTTATCGCTTACCACATTATACAGATACATCCCTTTGCTTACTCCGCTCAACTCAATTCGGTTGGTGGTTTCGGTAAGGGGCTTTTGCAGAATCATTCTGCCTGTTATATCAAATAGCTGAAAGGTAGTTGATGTTGCATGCGTTTGTTGCAGTTGGAGGGTGATGTTGGTGGTGGCGGGGTTGGGAGCAATGCGGATTGCGGATTGCGAATTGCGGATTTCGGAAATACCAGTAGGAATAGGGTTTCCGAAGCAATCGCGATTAGGGTGATGATAGATGGTCTGATTATTTTCAGAAAAGCAAACCAGTTCAAAAATGGTAGGATCCTGCTGCCCAAAAGGAGGCGGGTACGGGAATAAAGTATTTCCGCTCATTGAACCAATGCCATCAACCCAAACATCAATTATACCATCACTCGAACAATAATCACCCCAAAACACAAACATGCGCTTGCGATAATGTCCTATCAAAACAGAATCCACAGAATCTACTATACCACATAGACTAAGATTTAAATCTCTAATGGTATCTCCGGCCTGTTTACTAAAATCAAAAACAAGCGGTTGTGCCCAGTCAAGCATGTAAATATGATTCAATGAATCGCGGTGAAAAAATGAATTCCATCTTGGGTCTCCGATTATCTGGTAATTCAGCCCTCCTATAACCGTATCCCCTTTGACAGAATAGATATGGATATTATCTACATTGTGTCCATGTTCCCAAACATGCCACTGCGCGGTCGAATCCGCAAAGCGAAAGTTGATTTGCGCCCCGCACATTAAGCCCCAACTTAATACCACTAATAGTAAACTTCTTTTCATGGCTCAACAATTAATTTCCCCGTTCCCAATCTTTCTTTATCACTTACCACATTATACAGATACATCCCTTTGCTTACTCCGCTCAACTCAACGCGGTTGGTGGTTTCGGTGAGGGGCTTTTGCAGAATCATTCTGCCGGTTATATCAAATAGCTGAAAGGTAGTAGAGGAAGAAGGCGTTTGCTCCAGTTGAAGAGTAACGGAAGTGGTGGCGGGGTTGGGGGATAGTGCGAAACCCCCGTTATACCGCTCAACAACATTGGTGGTAAACGAACAAGAATCATACTTAGCATATAAATAGAGTTCTATCTTATTGCGGGTAGTATCGGGTAGCACACTATCATAAACAATCATTTCCACCATATCCCCATTCAAATGCAAATCCTCCCCTATATCACTCGGGCCGTTATGCGCTCCTAACAGAAAACGAAATGCTGAACTGAAATTAAACATAGGTCCTAGCATACCGCCTATGGTAGCACCCAACTGCACACCGTTTTGGAATAATTTAATTTCCTGTGAGTCTCTATCTATGGTATTGCATAAAACATTAAATCCAGTATGGCTGGTTGTTGTTTGCAGCACCCTGGATTGATTGTCGAAGTAAATTAGTGTTACTCCTCGTCCTAAATTAACTAAGGCATATCGGTTAGCTGTTGAATTGCCAGTTGACTTTGCGTAAAGAGCAAATACACTGTCATTGGCTTTACTAAGAATAAATACAGTTCGGCTTTTTGTTCCTAAATCATAGTTGTCTCCGGCATTCAGGAAATCATTAACACCATCAAATCTTATGACGGGTGTGGTGCCACAAATTGCATTGCTAATCCACCGGGGTTGTTTGGCTGAATCTAACTGCATAAAATCAGGACCGCCAACACAGTTTATCCAACTGCTCACATTGTTATTAATGTTCTTAACTACACTATCTGCCCGCAACCATAAAGAAAGATTTGGTATTTGGTCAGGCGTTAAGGGCTGACCATAAACCCGCAGCAATGAAAATAGAGTGGCTATCAACAGGGTGTAACATTTTTTCATGCTGTTTCAATTTCTAACCTTAAAGCTAAGCTCTTTATTCTATGAAAAGAAAAACAACATGCTTTTAAGAAAAAAATGACAAAACCATGACAAACATTTTTTGGAGCTTAGGTATACTGTGCTATAATTTTGTGATATCACAAAACACACTCACCATGAATTACCCGGAAATACGCATCGGGCACGTAAAAATCAACCACCGCGATGCCAAAATCATTGTCTGCCTTATTTATTGTTATTCGTATCAGCAAATTGCCGATGTGCTGCAATACAAAAAGATAGCGAAGGACGGCACCTGGAAATATGTGAACTACACCGTTTATTCCATAGCGGGCTTTACAAAAGCCTTGCGCGGTGCCCTCGAAGTGGACTCCGACAGTAAGATCGTGCGCAAAGCCTACCTTGAAGGGTTTAACCAGCACGGCTATTTCGAGAGCACCCTAATTTTACAGTTGCCCGAAATAATTTAAGCCGCCCCCCAATATTAGTACCCCATACAGGTTGAGATACATTGCTTAACTGTCTTTTTATTTGTCTTCGCAAAGATGATAAACAGCACAGCTAAGAAACATGACCGCTCCAATCCATAAAAATCAGGCAATAACCTTCGGAAATGAAGTAAAAAGCTGTTGCGATGTAACAACAGGCTCATGTTATATAACAACCGACACATGTTATACAACAACGGGCTCATGTTATATAACAACCGACACATGTTATATAACAACAGGCTCATGTTATACAACAACAGGCTCATGTTATATAACAACCGACCCATGTTATACAACAACAGGCTCATGCGATATAACAGTCGACACATGTTATACAACAACGGGCTCATGTGATATAACAACCGACTCATGTTATACAACAACGGGCTCATGTGATATAACAGCCGACCCATGTTATACAACAACAGGCTCATGTTATATAACAATAGCGCGCTGTTATATAACAGCGCCTTTCGGTGACCTAACAGACAAATCAATAAACCATTTTATAACCAAAAACTAAATGTTATGCCAATCGTTAAATGCAGCAGAAATTATTACAAACGCCTGAAAGTAGACCAACTCGACAACTTTGCCGGTGAGGTAGAGGAAGGCGTGTACGTTAACAATCCTCTTCTTTTCCCCCTTCCGCCTTTGAACCAGGCGGCCTTTCATTTATTGATAACCACTTACGACACCACCCGCGCGGCTTACACCGGTGGAGGCAGCCTGCAAAAAGGTGCTTTTGACAATGCCAAAGCAGCGCTGTTAGCAGGTTTGGATGAACTGGCCGATTATGTAGATGAAGTTGCTAACGGGCTCGCTGCAACTATTACTGATGCAGGCTTTGCTGCTACTAAAGGTACCCGCTCTTCTGCCGTTAAACCGGCTCAGCCGATGAATATTTTTCTTAAAAGAGGCATTGCGCTGCAACTGATTGCAGAGTGCCCAAAAATAACTGGGGTCAATTCGTGTCTCTGTATTATAACACAGGGGGCTCCGCTGCCCGTTGAAATAGGAATAACGGCCGATGGCAAACTGGTGCTGCCGAACTTTGGCATTGGCCCCGGCCCTGTTATTGCGGTTATAGGTTTTGATTTTAGTGAGCAGCGCGTTAAGGTTTTCAGCAACCTTACGCATGATGCTACGTACTACGTTTATTTTGTTTACGTAAACGCAGCCGGGGTAAGCCCGCTGAGCGAGCCGGTAAGCATTGTGTGCTGGTAGACCGTTTCAACCTTTGCAAACGCTACATTCCGCTCCTAAAGGGCGGAATTTTTTTTGAAGAAAGAGCGTTACTCCGAAACAATCCGCACTTCTGTTCTGCGGTTCTTCTGTTTACCTGAAGAAGAAGCGTTGTCGGCAACGGGTTGCGTGTCGCCATAGCCTTTCGCAGTAAGGCGCTCGGGCGCAATACCTTTTTTCTGTAAGTATTGTTTAACGGCATTGGCGCGGTCTTCCGAAAGCGTTTGATTGGCCTCCGCAGCGCCTACGTTATCGGTATGGCCTGCAATTTCAATCGCCAGTTCTTTTTTAAGGTTCATATACTCCGCCAGTTCGTTCAGCTCTTTAGAAGACTCAGCCCGCAAGGTCGATTTGCCGGTATCGAAAAAAACATTGTCGAGCGTAAACGTGCGGGGCGGGGTTACCGTAATCGTATAGTCGAAAGTAAGGCGCGCAGTGGAGGGTATTTCAAGAGGCGCATATTCCTGGTCATCGGTAAAAGCCTTGTACTTAACCATATACTTTTGCCCGATGGGAATAAGAATAGAGAACTTACCATCGGCCCCGGTAGTGCCGCTAAATCGTTTCGAATCTTTGGCAGCTACAAAGCTGACCACCTCGCCCTGTTGCGGTTTCTTTTTTTCGTTCAACACCTGCACATTCAACAGCGCGTGAGTTTCGTTGGGTTTAAGTGGCTGTGCTGTAAGCTGAACGGTGAAAAGTATAAGCGCAGCGAAGAAGAATGGTTTCATACAATTGATTTAAGAATAAACGTTGGTTGTTGCGTTAATATTGGATAGATGCAGAAAGTATGTTTTTCCACACCACTAAAACAAACTGCCACCCATGGTTGGCGGTGTTTTGCCCAGGTGCTTGTAAGCCAGCTCGGTTACTTCTCTTCCGCGCGGGGTGCGCTTAATAAATCCTTCTTTGATTAGGAAGGGCTCATACACTTCTTCCAGCGTTCCCGCCTCCTCGCCTACTGCGGTGGCAATGGTGGTAATACCCACAGGCCCGCCTTTAAACTTATCGATGATGGCCGAAAGAATACGGTTATCCATTTCATCGAGCCCGAACAAATCAACGTTCAGCGCTTCGAGGGCATACTTGGTAATTTTAAGGGTGATGGTGCCGTCACCTTTCACCTGCGCAAAGTCGCGCACTCTTCGAAGAAGTAAGTTAGCAATACGCGGAGTGCCGCGGCTTCTGCGCGCAATTTCATACGCAGCATCTTCGTTTATTTCCGCCTTCAGAATTTTTGCCGAACGCTTGATAATGTTTTTCAATACCTCGGCATCGTAATACTCCATGCGGAAGGTAATGCCGAAGCGCGAACGCAAAGGAGCAGTCAACAAACCCGAACGAGTGGTAGCACCCACGAGTGTAAACGGATTTAAACTGATT
This sequence comes from Bacteroidota bacterium, assembly GCA_040387015.1. Taxonomy (GTDB): domain Bacteria; phylum Bacteroidota; class Bacteroidia; order Chitinophagales; family LD1; genus Bog-950. Next base: position 8,646 of record JAZKEP010000077.1, on the reverse strand, counting down.
TGAACAGAACGGGCGTTAGGCCCGCTGTCAATCATAATATCAATTTTATAATCCTCCATGGCGCTGTAGAGATATTCTTCTACCACCGGAGAAAGACGGTGAATTTCATCAATGAACAAAACATCGTTCGGCTCAAGGTTGGTAAGCAGACCCGCTAAATCACCGGGCTTTTCAAGCACCGGCCCCGAAGTGATTTTAATGCTCACGTTCATCTCGTTGGCCACAATGTGGCTGAGCGTTGTTTTGCCAAGCCCCGGAGGGCCGTGCAGCAACACGTGGTCGAGTGATTCATTGCGCTGTTTAGCTGCTTCAATAAACACAAACAGGTTATCTACTATCTTCGGCTGACCCATAAAATCGTCAATCGCGCGCGGGCGCAAGGCCTTCTCCACTTCCATCTCTGCGGAAGTAAGATCAGATTTATCGGGGTCGAGGTTGGGATTCATTAAGCGCGAATTTAATTAAACAGCTAAGCATTTTTTCTGCGGGCAATCTCTTGCTTAATCAATACAAGCTCACTGCCGGTCTGTCCCGCCACGGAAGTATTTTCCTGCGCCCTGCGTATCAGGTACGGAATTACATCTTTCACAGGGCCATAAGGCAGATACTTGGTAGCATTGAAACCAAGCTTGGCCAAATTGAAAGTAATGTTCTCGCCCATGCCGTACAGTTGCGAAAAAATAATGCGCTCCGAGTTGCGCTCAATCCCCTTCCTTTCAATTTGCTGAACCGCCAACAGGTTGCTCTCTTCACTTTGCGATGCGATGCAAACAAAAACATGCTCGATACTTTCAAGACCAATGTTCACAGCTTCATCAAAGTCGCTATCCACGGCTTTTTTATTCTTGTGAATAGGTGATGTGTAATTCATTTCTTTAGCGCGGTCGCGTTCTTTTTCCATGTATGCTCCGCGCACCAGCTTAGCGCCCAGCAGATAGTTGCCGGCCTTGGCTTTTTCAATCTGTTGTTTCAAATAGTCCAGCCTGTCCCACCGGTACAACTGAAACGTGTTGAACACAATGCAGGTATTGCGGTTGTATTTCGCCATCATCTCTTCCACCATGTTATCCAGCGGCTCCTGAATCCAGCTTTCTTCGGCATCTACATACAAGGCCACGTCATTCTTCGAGGCCACTGCACACAACTTCTCAAACCGCTTTTTTATTTTAATGAACTCTTTCTTTTCGGCAATGCTTAGTTTTTCAAGGCGCTGAATTTTTTCAAACAAACCAAAGCGCCCCATGCCTGTTAGCTTTATGCAAAGTGCCTTCACCGATTTATTCTCTCCGCTAAATTCAAGTGCTTCAATATTGCGGTCAACTGTTTTGTCGAAGTCTTCTTCGGCTTCTTTTAACTCAACTCCGTAATTCAGCAGCACGCCAACATTGCTTTCCTGTAAATGTTGAATGGTCTTCTTGCACTCATTAAACGTTTCGCCTCCGCAGAAATGATTGTAAACAGTCCATTTAAAAAGTGGTGAAACCGGAAGATGAAGGGATAGTGCCAGTGAAGCTACCGAACTACCTAAACTCACCAGCGCATTGTTGTTCATGAGGTGAAAGAGCGCTTTCATTTTTTGCAAATCACCATCACTCTTATCAGCATAAGCGGTGGCAGTATCGTCAAAAATAGCAGGAGATAATTTCATGTTGGAGACTCGCGGGCGAAGTTGAAAATTATTTTCATTCTGATGAGTATTACTATTTTTAAAACTTAAACATTGCTTAATGGATATTGTGTTTCTGGTTATTGGATTGGCGGTTGGCTTTATCATCGCATTTCTGTTCCTGAAAGGGAAAAGCGAAAGCGCATTGAGCACCGCTAACGAAAAAGCGCGCCTGCTCGAAGCCAATACCATGGAGTTAAAGAATGAGATAAAACTGGTAGCCGAAACCTCCGAGATGAAACTACAGGAAGAAAGGCGAAAAGCAGACTTGCTGAATTCGTCTTTAGCATCTGCCAAAACGGAGAACATCAACTTTAAAGAAAAGCTGACGGAACAGAAAAGTGAGCTGGAACAATTAAACCAGAAGTTCACCAAGGAGTTTGAAAACCTCGCCAACCGTATTCTGGATGAGAAGAGCCAGAAGTTTACGGAACAGAACCGCAGCAACCTGGATGTTATCCTGAATCCATTCAAAGAAAAGCTGAAAGACTTTGAGCAGAAGGTAGACCAGGCTTACAAGGCTGAATCGGCTGAACGCATTACGCTTAAAACTGAAATAAAGAACTTAGTAGAACTGAATAAGCAGATAAGCGAAGAGGCCAACAACCTTGCCACCGCTTTAAAAGGCGACAACAAGCAACAAGGTAACTGGGGTGAGATGGTGCTGGAGAAAATATTGGAACGCTCAGGATTGAAGGAAGGCCAGGAATACAAAATGGAGTATGCCACCACTAACTCCGACAATGAAAGAATACGGCCCGATGCAGTTATTTTCCTGCCTGACAACAAGCATGTAATTGTTGATTCAAAGGTTTCGTTGTTAGCTTATACAGCTTGTGTGAACGCAACTGACGAAGATGACAGAATGAGATTTCTGAAAGCGCACATCGAATCGCTTCGGAGTCATGTTAGATTGTTGAGCGACAAAAAGTATCAATCGGCAGTGGGCTTGGAGTCACCTGATTTTGTTTTGTTGTTTGTGCCTATCGAATCATCTTTTAGTTTGGCAGTACAGGGCGATGCAGAGTTGTTCAACTTTGCATGGGATAAAAAGATTGTGATTGTTAGCCCGTCTACCTTACTGGCAACTTTAAGAACCATTGCTTCCATTTGGAAGCAGGAAAGACAAACGCGTAATGCTATTGAAATAGCAGAGGAAGGAGGAAAACTTTATGACAAGTTTGTTTCTTTTGTTGAGGACCTCATAAAAGTTGGAAACGGCATTAAGAAAACACAAAGCGATTATGAAGACGCCATGAAAAAGCTGCACGAAGGAACAGGCAACCTTGTAAGAAGGGCAGAAAAAATGAAAGAACTTGGCGCTAAAACCACCAAGCAATTACCTCAAACCTTAGTTGACCGAGCATCGGAATAAATTATGTTCTCACTCATCATATACATACTGATTGCTGCTATAGGCTTTATGATGGGCTTCCTTTATAAGCGATCACATACAACATCCCAGTTCTTCAACCCCGACCCTAAAAAGGCCATGCGGATATTTCTGTTAGTCCTGTTGGCAGGCACGCTCGTCAATCTTCTTCTTTCGTGGCTGGCGACTTACGTGTTAAAGTCTGCTGAAATACCTGAAGATGGCAATTTCAAATATCATGACACAAAATCAGTTATGGTGTTCGTCATTAATCTGTTCTTTTTTATATTGGTAGTGTTAGCAAATGCATACTCTCAAACAGTAAAGAAGGTTGCTTTCGTACCGTATTTACTTGCCCTTACTTTTTATATGGTCTTTGTTCTTACGGACGCATACTACGTTTCCGATTATTTCGCCATCTGGCAAAAATCTCTTCAGCTTTTCCAAGGCAACTTAACCGACCTTCATAACACTGCGCGTATTAAATGCTCTCTTGCTTTTGTTGTAACTGCTTTCAACGCATTTATGATTTGGGGGGGATTGAGAAAGTAGATCAGGAGTTCCAGATTTCCCAGCTTTTCTCAGCCTGCAGCTGAAGCATTTCCAAACCATTCTTCACTCCGCAGCCTTTTTCTTTTCCTCTCTTCAGAAACAAAGTTTCAGAAGGATTGTAAACAAGGTCGAAGAGAGAATCATTTTCGGAAAGTAATTCATAGGGAATTTCAGGAGCGGTATCAATTTCAGGAAACATACCACATGGGGTAGTGTTGATGAAAAGGTTCTTCGCTCCCATCTCTTTAGCTATTTCATGATAAGCAATACAATCGTCCTTCTTCTCTCTTGAAACTTTAACGAAAGGGAAATTCAATTTCCTTAAAACAAACTGAACTGCTTTTGAAGAGCCTCCGGTACCTAACACAAACGTTTTATCCGGTATTGTGATAAGCAATTTCTGCATCGAAACTTCAAATCCATAACAGTCTGTATTCCATCCTTCTAACTTCCCATTATTCCTTTTAATACAATTCACCGCTCCAATCTCTCTTGCTTCTTTAGACAATTCATCTAGGAAAGCGATCACCAGTTCTTTGTAAGGAATTGTAACATTTAAACCAATCAAGTCAGGATTTGATTTCACAAGAGAAGGATATTCTTCTATGGATACCAACGGAAATAAATCGTACGAGCAATTTGAAATTGCTTCCCGCTGAAATTTCTCTTCAAAATATTTTTTGGAGAAGGAATGAGTGAGGGGAAATCCTATCAATCCAAATTTTCTCATGCCTGCTTGGTGAGAACCTTTGATTTAAATATTTGCCAGATAATTGGCAGTACCGAAACGAAAATGATTCCCAGCACTACCAGTTCGAAATTCTTTTTTACAAACTCCACCTGACCAAACAGGTAGCCGAGAGTAGTGATACCAGCTACCCATAAGATTGCTCCTGTTACACAGTAAGTAATGTATTTGGAATAAGGCATGCTTCCGGCACCGGCAACAAAAGGCGCAATAGTTCTGATGATTGGAACAAAACGCGCCATGATTATCGTTTTCCCTCCGTGTTTTGCATAAAATGCTTCGGTTTCGGTGATGTATTCTTTTTTGAAAAAGAGAATACGGTCGCGCGATTTAATTTGTTTGCTGAAAAACTTGCCGACAAAATAGTTGACATTATCACCAAGTAAAGCAGCGGTAATGAGCAGTGGAATAATAATGGCAATGCTTAAATTATTTTCGGGGATAGCTGCCAATGCACCGGCTGCAAATAATAACGAATCGCCAGGCAATATGGGCCATACAATTAAACCTGTTTCTACAAAAATGATGAGAAACAAAATTCCATAGATGAGGGTTCCATATTGTGTAAGAAGGTCAGCTAGATGTTTATCGAGATGTAAAAAAAAGTCGAGGGCAGCTGTGATAAATTCCATAGGCGGCAAAAATAGAAGAATTGAGGAGAGAAGAAACTCAATCCCTGTATTGCTCAATCACCTGAAGCACCGATTCATTGTCAAGAAGCGAATCATCCATTTCAAAAATCATGGTGTGCTCATTGAAATTTGCAAGCAGCCCTCTTTCCAGATTAAGTAATGCTTCGTGACGATTGCCTACATGGAAGTAGAAAACCGATTTGATATAAAAAATATCAGCGCTGTTCTCATACTTCTGCTCTGCTTCATTCAACACTTGAAATGCCTTCCGGAAATTGTCTACGTTAAAATAAGCAGTGGCAAGATTTATCCAGTTCTGCTTAGGTTGCGGGTCAAGTTGAAAAATACGTTCGAATATATCTACCGCCTTCTCCGCTTCATCAACGCTCATGTAAGCATCTGCCAGCGCGATGAGATAATCAACATTTTCCTTACTTAGTTTTACAGCGCGCTCAAAAGAAGAAATTGCCTTCGTCCATTTTTCTTCCTGGCGATAGGTTTCTCCCAATTTATAGAACGCTTCATCGTAGTATGGGTCAACCGAAATGGCTTTTCGAAAATAGGAGCGCGACTTTGAAAAATCATTCAACTTTTCGTAACACTCTCCGGTTTTCAGGTAAAGTTCTTTGTTCGGTTTGGAAATTTTTATGGCATCCAAATAAAAATTGATGGCTTCATCAAAAAGCTCCATATCATATAGCACATCCGCAGTACAGATATAGGCAGGGTCAAAACTTTCTTCAATTGCTATGACATAACCGAAAGCCTCCAATGATTTTTCAAACATCTCAAGACCAGCATATGCATGACCTAAGTTAAACCAAGCTAAATGGGAATAAGGGCTTTGCTCAATAAGCTCTTCGTGAAATTTCACACTGTCTTCATACTCTTCAAGCAATTCCGTACAAAACCAGAATCTGTTTAAACCTTCCTCATTTTTAGGGTCTTGCCGTAAAGCATCTTTAAGTGCATTTATCATTTCAGGAAAATTTTCCTGATCCTCATAAATGTCAGCAAACTCCAAATACAATTCGCATTTATCCTCCGGAACTACAGCAAGATTCATAGCGTATTCCACTTCCGCAATAGCTTCTTCATGTCTTCCTTCCCATAAATGAACATCAGCCCTTATAAGAAAGATATTAATATCAGTAGGATCAAGCCTTTCTGCACCCTCAAGTACGTAAAGGGCTTCGTCAAAGCGCTTTTGATTGGCAAGTAACTCCGCCTTCTTGGTATGAAAAAAAGATGAAAAGGAATATTGTTCTAAAGCGGTCTCTGTTACCCGAAGTGCTTTATTAAACTCCCGGTTGTCCTCATAAAAGGTAATAATCTGCTCGTAACCCTCCTGCTCAAAAAAAACCTGCTGTTTCAATTTTACCGATTCCTCATACTGCTGGATCAACTCAACTATTTCTCCGAAAGACGGTTCATGAAATTCGTTTTCTTCCATAACATGAATTTACAGTGAATAATGGGACTAAAAAAACTTGTTTTGATTTTTTACAGAAAGAACGTTAGTTGAAGGGGAAAACTGAAACTACTATCCGAAAATAAAATAGCTGTAAACATTTGTCAACCTCTTTTTTCAACATCAAGAAAGTGTATTGTACTTCCTACTGATTTTGGCCAGAAGATTTTTCCTTCTTGTGCGCGTAAAATTGCAGGCCGACAGCCACTGTTAAGCCATGCGTAAAAACCGGAGAACGCTTAGACAAAACTGCCTTATTCTGTTTAATGGCTAATACATCTTTCATTCCATCGTAATAAAATCCCAGCTCAATTGCCATACTTTTGGATGTAAAAATTGACAAACCGGGTCCTGCGCGCCACGTTATAACAGAAGTGGAAGTATAAACGTCATTCCGGTCGGTAGGGTCCCGGTTAACGCCTACTCCAAAGGAAGGGGAGGCATGAATAAAAACATATGTTTTCCCTCCAATAAAGAAGTTACCCCTGAGAGCTGGTCCAATAGTGAAAATGTTAGTTGCATCCGACTATACCCCCGTCATTGTTTCTTCCTTCCTTAATGCGTATGCATAGGAAAGTTGCCCCCCCAAAGCCAATTGCTTTACTACGGAGTACAGGGCATAAGGTGACGCTGAAAAAATAAACTCAGTGGCTTTAAAATCGCTGTTTGTTTGCTTGGCAGATTTAAATTGAATTCCGGCATTACCTCCCAGCATTACTGTTCGCTTTTCTATTTGGGCAAAAAGGAGTGAGCTTGCTCCAAAACAGATTGAAACAAAAAAGAAAAATCTCTTCATAAAAATATTTTCGTTGAAAGTAAAAACTTTTGATAACCATGGCAATTGTCCTAAAACAAGAAGCACTATACAGCATCAATTGATTCTGTATAGTGCTTCTCTTCCTTAATTCAAAAACCCTATAGTTTCATAAATTTCATACAACGAGAAATACTATTGTTGTTTAATTTAACCAGATAAACACCACTCGGGAAAGATTCGAGGTTTATTGGAAGTGCATGCTTCCCTGATTGAAGATTCACGGATTGATTCATTACAGCCTCTCCCAATAAATTTGTTATGGTCAATGCTCCGGCAAAATCTTCTTTAATTTCAAAAATTATCATTGCTTTTCCTTCCGAAGGATTGGGCATCAGTTTCATAACAACCTCCGTATTCTCCTCTCTTATTTCCAAAGCATTCTGGATGGTATTAAGTGTAGTATTTGTAATTATCGGTTCATTGAAGTCAAAATAGATAGAAGCTCTGTTTTTAATTTCAGTTCCACCAGCTAGATTTTTCTTAAGCTTAATGTAGAAACTTACCATTCCATGACTTTCCTTTTCATTTGATGTACTGTCAGGGAGATTAATAGGATCAAACAGAAATACAAGCACATTCTCACCCATCATCTGCATTCGGTAAGGATGGCTTGCTGCTCCCATTTTAATGGTTGAGAAATCGAGATCCATGTCAAGTGAATCTTTGATAGCAACAAAACTAGCCGGGAAATTACCCGTATTCTGGAAGCGAATTATATACTTAATTACTGAATCACGCTGAGTAATGTAGCCAGGAATTCCTACTCCTTTAGGAGTTACACTCTTATCGTTGGGGTCATAAGAACCGACAACTTCATATTGCTCTGTTTCGATATTATTTGGTGGAGTTGCATCATTGCCGTCAGGTGTAATGTGCGCGCTATATGTTTGCACAGTACCCAGCGGTATGGATGAGTTAGTATTAAAAGTCAAGTGAACTCGATCGTATCCAACAGAAGCGGGTAGACTGGAAAAATTAATTGTAACCGTTCGGGTAGAAGTATTAACCGAAGTGCCTCCGCTTACATAAGTGGATGATGCATCATATACGAAATCAACTTGTCCGGTGGCATCATGCAGCCCATCATTAAAATACCATAGATCAATGAGGTGATTAAATCCTGGGCGAGGAGGAGCCTGTTGGCAAAAACTTACCCTAAGATCATTTACGTTCAATGGCAAATCGAAAAAATCATTGTTATCGTATAAACTGCCTGTTGTGCAGTTATTCAAAACAACAGAACCAACAGGGCATGCCTGATTACGATATTCAGCATGCTGTGTTACCGCATAACTGTTGGCTGGTACAATAAACTGATAATCTCCTGTTGAGCTGGTCAGTTGACTATAGCCCGGCACACACCTCACATAAGTGTTATGCAATCCGAC
>JAZKEP010000076.1:7198-8345 GCA_040387015.1 Bacteroidota bacterium | reverse complement strand
CTGAATGGTATTTGCGTTCACAAACCACTCGAGTAATTCCGCAGTTAATAATCAGCATAGCGCAGACGCGACAAGGAGTCATTCTGCAATACAAGGTAGCCCCATTTAGGGATACTCCATTTTTAGCAGCTTGGCAAATGGCATTTTGTTCGGCATGAACCGTGCGCACACAGTGCTCTGTTACCGTTCCATTTTCATGGATTACTTTTTTCATCTGATGACCTACTTCATCGCAGTGAGGCAACCCGACAGGGGAGCCGACATAGCCCGTAACCAACAGTTGGTTAGCTCTGGCTATTACACATCCGCTTCTTCCGCGACCGCAGGTAGCACGCTTACTTATGGCCTCCATTACTTCCATAAAATATTCGTCCCAGGTTGGACGTACGTAGTGGGCTTCTTTCTTGTCTGTCATATCTTTTTAATTTATTTTATCCAATACTAAATCTACTGACCGGTATAGTGCATCCATTGTTCCGTTATTGATAAATGTAAAATCTGCAAGACTTATGCAGGCACTTATATTTTGTTTATTCGGATCAGTTGAATTCATTTCCCGGTTTTCGTTTTCTACAAACATTTCGAAAGTCACCTTATCTGTTTCTGAAGCGCGCTCAAGAATTCGCTCATAGCGTAGCTTTTGATCGGCATCTAAGGCAAACAAATTGAAGTTTCCTTTTGCATGTAGCGCGTTTACTTCTCCTACGGTCCGGATGCTTTCAATGATACAATTCGTTCCGCTTTCTTTTGCTTCGCGAAATAATTCTTCTGCAATAAAACTAGGAGAGTTCTTAGCTCTGAGTTCGTTGGCAGTGTTCACAAGCGAATCGCGATTTACTTCTCCACCATTTTCCTTAATGAGTTTACTTAGGTAGCCGCGCACTGAAAAATGTTTAAATCCATGATGTTGGGTAAGGTAATCAACGATGGTACCTTTACCTGCGCCCAATGTTCCTGTAATGCCAATTATCTTCAATCTGAATATTTTTTTGTGAAAGTAAGCGAAATGAAATGTGATACCGGAGCGTGTGAATAAATTGAGCATGGATGTGAAAAACAAAAATAGTTTTACGTTCATGAACTTCAGGAAAGCCGGTTTCGTTATAATTATTCTTTTAGTAGTCGCCCTCTTTTTTATGAATAGAGA
>JAZKEP010000076.1:1942-7188 GCA_040387015.1 Bacteroidota bacterium | reverse complement strand
GATGGAGCAAACAGATCTTGAGTGGAGGAAAATATCATTATCTGCTTATGAATTAAGTTCAGTCATACATCTTCAGAATCCAAACCTACTCTCTTCCACCATAAAGACTATTGATGAACGTTTTTTTATAAACGGCAAACAAATAGGAGAGTTGAGTAATGCTATCGGCCAGGGAATCCCCGGGAGAAAGGAAACCACTTTTCCTGTTAAAGTTAGGATTCCTAAAGACGAAATTCCTTCATTTTATCTGGATAGTATTCGCGTTCCGCAACCCATTGAGATAAACATAAAAGGAGAAATTGTTTTCGAGAATCTGTTTGGAGGTGGTAAAGTATTGATTGATCAAAAGAATACTGTTTATGTTACTGAATTGTAAAAGTCTCAGAGTAGCCATTCCTCTTCTCTTTTTATCGCTGATGTTTTCTTCTTGCAAGATTTACGCCCCCACATTAAAATCTCTGGATAAGGTGAAGGTGGAGAGAAGCGGCTCTACCGGTTACATAGTTTCCTCAGAAGTAGTCATTCATAATCCTAATAGAGGAAGAATAGTCGTGAAAGGGCTCAACTTGCAGGTGGTAATGAATAATAAGTCTATCGCTTCTGTCGGAAAGAAAGAAGATGTCATCATAAAGCGAAATACCGATTTTAGTATCCCTCTTCATATTGAAGTAAAATCGCTTGAATCTGTTTTCAGTGATTTTAAATCAGTGTTAGGAATGTTTAAGGATAGAGAAGTTGATTTAGCTTTAAAGGGTAATGTAAAGTTGAGGGCATTCTGCATAATCAGACGAAGTTTCCCTTTAAATTATTCGCAAAAAGTAAAGTTACCGCTGTTCAAATAAGGTTTCTTGTAGTTTACGGGAAACAGTTATAACTTTGAAAATAACTAAACCCCATAATCATGAGCATTCGTCATTTGAAGTATGCATCGGTCTATCTGAGTATTGGTATTATAACGCTGTCTTTAGTGCTTGGTGGAAAGTGGATTTTTATTGCTCCTCTTTATGTTTTTGGGTTAATTCCTTTGTTTGAACTATTCTTTAGTGGCTCAACCCAAAATATGGAAAAGATGGAGGAGGAAATTTCGAAAAAGGATTGGAAGTATGATTTTATAGTTTGGAGTGTAGTGCCGCTTCAATTTGCCCTAATGTTTTATTTTTTGAATCGGATAGATGACGGTTCACTTCCTTTATGGGAGAAGTTGGGAATGGTGTTTGCGTTTGGAATTTCATGCGGGGTGCTTGGTATAAATTTAGCTCATGAATTGGGACATCGCAATACCTGGTACGAGCAGTTTTTGAGTAAAATGCTCCTAACCACCTCTCTTTATCTTCACTTCTTTATAGAGCATAATCGCGGACATCATAAGAATGTTTCTACCGATGAGGATCCAGCTTCTTCTCGATATGGGGAGAACATCTATGCCTTTTTTATTCGTTCAGTTCGTGATAGCTGGCTATCAGCCTGGCATATTGAGAACGAAAGGTTGAAAAAAGTGTATCAATCTTTCTGGAGTATCCATAATGAAATGTTGGTTTATCAAATTATTCAAATAGTCATGCTAATTGCTATTGCGGTTGTGTGGAGCTGGCAGGTGATGCTATTATTTATAGGCTCTGCCACTATCGGTTTTTTATTGCTTGAAACGGTAAATTACATTGAGCATTATGGCTTGAGACGAAAGAAGATTGAGGACGCTTATTATGAAAAGGTACTGCCCATCCATTCATGGAATTCCAATCACCCGATAGGGAGGATAATGTTGTTTGAACTTACACGTCATAGCGATCATCATTATTTGCCTTCAAGAAAATATCAAGTGCTCCGTCATTTTGATCACAGCCCACAAATGCCAACCGGTTATCCTGGAATGATGGTGCTGGCATTATTCCCTCCATTATGGTTCACGGTGATGCATAAGCAAATTGAAAAGTATAAGTCTACCACCGAAGGCATAGCACTCGCCTGATTTTTAAGCACGCTACATAAGCCGTTCAATTCAGGTGCCATTAACGGAGTGAGCCCATGTGCACATGTACTTTTTATATATCCGAATTTTTAGTATTATCTTTAGGGTATCAATTGACTTGTAGTCAACGATTAGAAGATTTTATCTAACTAAAATCAAAAGTCATGAAATATTCAAAAGTTATAATTGGAGGAATTACTGCTACTGCGGTAATGACCGTGTTTATGCTGCTTGGGCCGCTTTTCAACATGCCTAGGATTGATGCCGGGGCAATGTTGGGAACCCTTTTTAATGATAATCAATTAGCAGGATGGACACTACACTTTCTAATAGGTATCATATTCGCTTTCTTTTATGCACTTATCTTCAATGGTTGGCTGCCTGTAATTAATCATGTGGCACGCGGAGCGATATATGGCATAATTGTTCTTGTTTTCTCCCAGGCCGCCTTTACCGTTATCAACTTGGCCGGATTTTTTAGTTGGGAGATGAAAGAAGGAATGGCAATGACCATATTCGGCTACATGCTTGCCTGTTTTATTTATGGCGCTGTATTAGGTGGCGTAATGAAACAATATCAAATTGATAATGGCCTGGATTGGGAGAAGAAAAGATATTTCTGGAGATATTTAAAGCCAAAGAAGGCGTAAGGTTCTTATGCCTGATTATCCCAAACATTCCTTTTCCACCAGGAAGGTTTTGGGGAGAATTTGACAATTTAGACTAGCCGTGTTACATTTGCTATAAAATAAACAATACGTGAAGGAAGAACAAGAAAGGCTGCTGAAATATATTGGGGAGATTTTTGAAAAAAAGCGCATCGAGAAAAGGAAAGTTCGTAAAGATTCGAATGACGAAGATAAGTTGGCTGCTGGCTTGTATGCAGGATTTAAAGATGATCTTATAAACGCAGGAAAAAGAATCCAGAAAGTACGCGAGAGCAAGAATATGAGTTTGGCAAAACTCGCAGGCTTAACAGGCTTGACTTCTAACTATATACAAGAAATTGAAATTGGAATAGCCGACCCTTACATGACAGAAATGTATGAAATTACCAGGGCGCTGGAGATTGAACTTTCCTCTCTGTTTGAGCATTAATAAGGCTTCAAATCAGACCGTTTTCCACTGTTATTCCCAATACTCCGTGTAAGGTATATTCGCTTCGCCCCCTCTGATTGTTCAATCCATTTAAACCCCTATTTTTACCGGTATGAGTAAACCATTAATACTTGTTGTGAATGATGATGGCGCTTTTGCCAATGGTATAAAAGCTCTTGTTGAGGCAGTAAAGGATTTAGGCGAGGTAGTAGTGGTAGCTCCTGACTCACCCCAATCGGGAATGGGACACGCCATTACTATTAATAAACCTCTTCGTTTGCAGAAGGTAAATTATTTCGGAGACATAAAAGCTTATGAATGTTCCGGCACACCAGTAGACTGTGTAAAGATTGCGGTCGATAAGATATTGCACCGCCATCCTGACCTCTGCGTAAGCGGAATTAATCATGGCTCTAACTCTTCCATTAATATTATCTATTCGGGAACGATGAGTGCTGCGGTGGAAGCAAGTTTAGAAGGCATTCCTTCGGTTGGATTTTCGCTGCTTGATTATGCGCATGATGCTGACTTTTCCACCTCTAAGTTTTATGCCAGATTTATTGCCGAATCTATTCTTAAATACGGCATACCTAAACATAGTTTGCTGAATGTAAATATTCCGAAACTTGGTTTGGATAAAGTTAAGGGAATGAAAATTTGCCGGCAGGCGCATGCCAAGTGGGAAGAAGAATATCTTGAACGGAAAGATCCTATGGGGCGGCCTTACTACTGGCTTACCGGTAAATTTGTGAACTACGATCAGGGGCAGGATACCGATGAATGGGCTTTGGCCAACGACTATGTAAGTGTGGTGCCTGTTCAACATGATTTAACGGCTCATCATGTTATTCCTGTTATCAACGAAACATGGGATTTAAAATCTGTTACATCAGGAGGCGAAATACCACAACCAGATTCTACCCGTTTTAATATTTAAAGGAAATCATTATGCTTGACAGAATATTAAACCCCGCCCCCACAATTTATAAATGGGATAGGTTTTGGGTAGGCTTTGTTCCGGGATTGCTTGGGCCGGTGGTGTGCATTCTCTTTTTTTATTTTCTGAAATACACAAACAATTCCTTTACGGAGTATTTGTTTATGGTCAGAAGCCCGGTGGTTCTATCACCCATACTCAGTTTAGGGGTTATTGTAAACCTCTTCATTTTCTTTCCATTCATCTGGAGCAATCATTACAACGCAGCGCGCGGAGTGATTGGTGCTACTTTCATCTATGCCATTCCTATTGTAGTAACTAAGTTTATGGTTTAAGAGCGCAGCTAATGAAATACTACCTAATTGCGGGTGAAGCAAGTGGCGACCTTCATGGCTCCAATCTTATCAAAGAACTGAAACTTCAGGACCCGGAAGCTAACATTCGTTGCTGGGGAGGAGATAAGATGGAAGCAGCGGGCGGCAACGTGGTTAAGCACATTCGCGATCTTGCTTTTATGGGATTCTTTGAGGTGGTGAAACACCTGCCCACCATTCTTCAAAATATCTCCTTCTGCAAAAAGGATATTCTTCAGTTTAATCCCGATGTGGTTATTCTGATTGATTACCCGGGCTTTAATTTTCGCCTGTTTAAATTTCTGAAACAGAACCGCTTCAAAATCTTCTATTATATATCTCCCCAACTGTGGGCCTGGAAAAAGGGAAGAGTAAAGCAAGTGAAAGAGTATGTAGACCGCATGTTTGTGATCTTTCCTTTCGAAAAAGAATTTTATGCAAAGCATCAGGTAGAAGTTGACTTTGTAGGTCATCCATTACTCGATGAATTACCTGCCAGCCATCAGCCAATTGCAACATCTAAAACAATAGCTATCATTCCGGGAAGCCGCAAGCAGGAAGTTTCGTATTTGCTTCCTGAGTATTTGAAAGTGCTGAGTGCGTTTCCGGAGTATAAGTTTATTGTAACGGGCATGAGTGCGATAGGTGAGGAGTTCTACCGGAACATCATAGGCGATGCAAAAGTGGAACTACGAATGGACTGCACATACGATGTATTGAATCAATCACATGCTGCGCTGGTAACCTCGGGCACGGCTTCGCTCGAAACAGCCCTGCACAATGTGCCGGAAGTGGTTTGCTATAAGGGTAGTCCTGTTTCCTATTACATTATTCGTTTCCTGATTGATAAAAGCATTGGGTTTATCTGTATCGTAAATTTGATTTGCGG
>JAZKEP010000076.1:0-1932 GCA_040387015.1 Bacteroidota bacterium | reverse complement strand
CGAGTTGTGGAGGAACTGATACAAGCCGATGTAAATAAAGAGCGGCTTGTAACTGAGTTGCGCAACATCCTATCAGCCGAAGGCAGAAATAAGGTTCTTGCCGATTACGATTTGCTGCGCTCTAAACTTGGCGATAAAGGCGCATCCCGCATGGCTGCTGCGCTGATGATAAAGCATTTACAGGCTTAATTGCGGATACGGGTATTTCTCACCATGTCTCGCTCTTCTCTTAATAACCTCCTCTTTTTAACTAAAACCAACTGTTTTCGTTCAGAATGCTTAAATATCAAGTGGAGGAAAGGCCGTTTTCAATTGAAAATAGTAGTTCTACCAAGTTGAAACGTATATTTTAGATCTAATTTACACGTTGGCCCGATTCAGAAAGGGTGTTTTCAATTGGAATGGCATGCTTTACCGAATAGGAACGTTCGGTTTAGATCTAATCTATACGTTCACCTGATTTAGAAAGGCTGTTTTCATTTGAAATTACCAGTTCTACCAAGTCCGAACGTATGTTTTAGATCTATTTTATACGTTCCACCGATTTAGAACAGGCGATTTAAGGGTAAATTAAACTCTTAACTTTTGCTGGCAGGCAAAATTCCTAACATCGTTTATTCCCCATCTCTGTTCCGTGCTTTAAGCCATCATATATTATAGGACTGCTTATGTGTTGGTTTATATAGAGATAGACAGCTGGCGTCTACCATAAAAGGGCAAATTAAAGATCTGCTGATTACCAGCGCTTAGTAACTGTATAGTTCAATTATTTGAAGGGCAGCGTAACCTTTTGCAAGTGCCTGCCGTAATAGAAGCTATCGGGTATTAAAAGAACCCGGTAAAAATCTAAAACAACTAAAAATAATAACTATGAAATACTTAAACTTTACCCTGCTCTTTGCAATGCTAACCACAACAGCCTTTGCATCGCAAAACAAATCTGAGGTTGTAGTTCGTATACAGGCTCAAACCGGACATATAGACGAAGCTACTTTGTACTTCGACAACGGCATTAATCCTACATATGTGTTTCAGGAAGATGCTCAAAAAGTTTACAGCGGAGTAGCGGGTGTTCCGGCTATCTTTTCGCTTACCTCTGATTTAGTTGATTGTTCTATCAACGGTTTCGGAACCAGTGCTGCTTCGCAAGAAATAGCTTTAGGATATGATGTGGATACAGACGGTCTGTATGATATATCTACTCCTTTGTTGGATAATATCGACCCTACATCTATCATTCGTTTAGAAGACAGACAGTTAGGTGTATATACCGACCTGCGTCTTGGTAAATACAATGTTCAGTTGAACAATGCTGACCCTACTACAGGTAGATTCTATATTCATATTTCACGTCCCGTTGTTGTTACCACAACTGCATCAGGCTGCAGCAACAATAGTGGATTGATAGAGGTATCGCAGGATAGCGAAGTTACATGGACCTCATGTTCATTAATGGATGCTTTCAACAATCAGGTAGGTACTTACAACAACATTACAGGTCAGTTTGATTTTACAGGATTAGCTGAAGGCGATTACTACTTAGTATTTAACTATAACTCTTATTCAACTACACAAACCTTTCATATCTCAGGTCGTTATATAATAAGCGCCATTGTTGCTTCAAAGCAAGTGGTTGAGGTTGGTGAAATCATCGATTTTAGCGCTGTAACTACCAACTCAAACAACTATAGCTGGGATTTTGGTGACGGAACTTTGATTAACGGTGTTGCTAACCCTACCATTAACTACTATCAGGCAGGTGAATATGTAGTGAGCTTAATATGCGCTAACGACTACGGATGTTCTGATAACGCACAGGTTAACATCACAGTTACCGAAGCTACTATCTCCGGTATCAACGAGAAGAAAGGAGATAATGCTAAAGTTTACTCTGCAGGGAAAGAGATATTCGTGAACCTGAACAATGTTGCC
>JAZKEP010000075.1:822-4878 GCA_040387015.1 Bacteroidota bacterium | reverse complement strand
TAATACCGATGACGAAACGAAAATAGAAAGCGAGTTTTCCTTTCTTCAAACACTTTTTAAACATGTGAAGCAGGAATACTTTCCAGACAAACCTTATTTCAATGAACTCTCCATAGGCATGAGCTCTGATTACAAAATTGCGCTGAAGCATGGCGCTACGCTGATTCGTGTGGGCAGTATGATTTTTGGGGAACGTTAAACATTGAGGGTAGCCTTCAGCGGAACTAATGTTTTTATCGGCTGGTGACCATTCCAGTCTCCTCCTTTTAAAAGTATTGGTGATAATAGTGTTATCAGAATAAATCTACATTTATGCAATGAGTAAAAAGTGGCTACCTATCTTATCAGGACCTGTACTGGCGCTAATTACCTATCTTTTCCTTTCGTATAACCTGGTTTCAGAGCCCGCAGCGCGTATGGCTTTTGTGGTGGTGTGGGTGGCGGTATGGTGGCTTACCGAAGCCCTTCATTTAGGTATTACTTCCCTCCTGCCTTTTATATTGATTCCGTTGCTGGGTATTATGAAAACCGAGCAGGTGGCCATGACCTATATGGACCAGATTATTTTCCTCTTTATAGGCGGATTTTTTATAGCCTACGCTATGGAGAAATGGGGGCTTAACAAGCGGGCTGCTTATAGAATTATTATGCTCACGGGTAATACCCCTTCAAAAATTCTGTTAGGGGTAATGCTAACCTCTTACTTGCTTTCAAACTGGGTGAGTAATACTGCTACAGTAATGATGCTTCTACCTGCTGTGCTGGCAATTGTAAAACAGAAAGAGCTGTACGGAGCGGAACACCACAAAAGTATATCGTCAGGCATTCTTATTGGTTTATCGTTTAGTGCAACTATCGGGGGTATGGCAACACTGGTAGGAACCCCTCCTAACATGATTTTTGCAGGCATGTATGAAAACATGTTCCCCAACGGAACAAAAGTTACCTTCCTCAACTGGATGATGTTTGGTGTGCCATTTTCTGCTACGCTCCTGGCAGTGTCTTATTTTATTCTGCGGAAGATGTTTATCCCTAAGCATCGGAATGGGGAATTTGACATGAGTTACATTAGCAAGCAGCACCGCTTACTCGGCAAGATGCTTTATGAAGAAAAAGTAGTGCTTCTTGTTTTTTTTATCACGGTATTGCTTTGGTTGTTTCGAGAAGAAATAAGACTGGATTCTTTTACGGTTCCCGGCTGGAGCAAACTGTTAGGTGTTTATTCCTCCTATATAAAAGATAGCACGGTGGTGATATTCACTTCCTTTTTCCTGTTTCTGATACCAAGTAGTATGTCCGCTGCTAACACAACAACAGTAGCGGAAGGCCGCGAAGCTGACCCCGATTTTTTCAGCGAGGAAGGGAGTAACCCTGAAAACATACTTGAGTGGAAAGATGTATCTAAACTCCCTCTCAATATCATCCTGCTTTTCGGTTGTGGGTTTGCTATGGCTAAGGGCTTTGAAATCTCGGGCCTTAGTCATGAAATTGCATTGCGCTTAGATTCTTTTAAAGGAATGAACATCATTTTCATATTACTCGGAATTGCCATTCTGGTAACTGTTCTAAGCGAGTTTGCCTCCAACACCGCCAGTATTCAACTGGTGCTACCCATTGTTATTCCTTTTGCAGCTATACTGGGCGTTAATCCGCTGTTGCTCATGCTTACTGCTACTTTCAGTGCCTCGCTTGGCTATATGCTACCTGTGGCTACAGCGGCCAACACCATTGTTTACGGCAGTGGCGAAATGAACGCACGCGACATGATGAAAGCAGGTTTGCTGATAGACCTTGCAGGTATCCTTCTGCTGCTTTTGTTTATGGTAACTATAGGTAATTGGGTGTTCGGGTTTAAGATGTTTGTGTAGGGCCTTACATTTCTATTTTTTATACTTTCGCCACGCTATGATGAAAAATATTTTTCCTGCCCTTCTGCTTCTTGCTGTTTTGTTATCTCCTTCCTGTGCCAAGCTTCCTATTGATGCTGCTTTTCAGGGTATTGCGGTTAACCGCCCCGCTGAAACGGCCACCTTCGCTATTATTGGCGATTACGGTCAGGATAGTCCTTCGGAAGCCGAAGTTGCTAAAATGGTGAAGGGCTGGAACCCCGAGTTTGTAGTTACAGTGGGTGACAATAACTATCCGGTGGGCAGTGCCGGAACTATAGTAAACAACGTGGGAAAGCATTATGGCGAGTTTATCTACAACCCGGATGCTCCAAGCGACCGCATCTGTACCGGGAATGCAGCCACTGATAAGGTAAATCGCTTTTTCCCTTGCCCCGGCAACCACGATAATTATTCCCTTCCGGCTCTTCGGCCTTATTTAGACTACTTCACTTTGCCCGGTGACGAACGTAACTATGATTATGTATGGGGCCCTGTTCATTTCTACACCCTCAACACCGGTAAAAGCGGCAGGGTTGACCAAGTGACTAAGGATTGGCTTAAAGATAAACTTGCCAAAAGCACCGAGGCTTTCAAAGTGGTGTACTTCCATCATCCGCCTTATTCTTCAGGGCCGCACGGAAGTGCCCAAGCTATGCAGTATCCTTTTGCCGACTGGGGTGCCGATGCCGTGTTGGGCGGTCACGAACATTTCTATGCGCGCATTACCGACAATACCACTTCCAAACTGCCTTACCTCATCATAGGTAACAGCGGCAACGAACGAATGTACGGCTGCAACGCTAATCCGCTTGACCCGGCCCGCTTTACCGTTAACATGTGCGATGCCGACCGCTTCGGAGCTATTAAGGCAACTGCTACTAAGAATAAATTAGTGTTTGAATACTTCACCACCGATGACCTGGTGACACCCAAAGATGTTTCGGTGATAAACAAATAATAATGATCATCAATGCAACCATCCAGGTAGTTCCGCTGACAAAAATTGACGAGGCTTTTCCGATAATTGACAAAGCCATTTTAATGATTCAAAACTCCGGATTGAAATATACAGTCTGTGCTTTCGAAACTGTTATTGAAGGAGAATATGAGCCCGTGCAGCAGTTACTAAGGCAAGTGCAGGATTTCTGCTACTCACAAAATGAAACTCAGTTTTTAATCTATACCAAATATCATGTGTGCGGTGGAGAGCATATCTCTGCCGACAGTAAAACCTCGAAGTTTAAAGCAGGGCCGGAGTTTAATCTTTAGGCATTCCAACTGTATTTGTCTTTCCCGATAGCTTCTTGTTTTAGTTAATTTGAATAATAAGCAAACAAGCCAAAAGGGAATTTGATTGCCCATAGTGTAGAAACCACAAAAGTGATAAGCCACTTTAAGAGTATCAACGATGCAGGGCTCACGCCTTAGCAACAACCATAGCGTTGCCGGTTGTCAAAATGGCATTAAATATGTTTTGTAATTACAACAACAATTTATTAATCAATAAAAAAACTAAGCATTATGAGCAGTGGAAAGATAATTACAGCAGTATTGGCCGCAGCCGGAGGCGCAGCCATAGGTATCTTGTTAGCACCTGAAAAGGGTTCCGAAACCCGCAGAAGAATTGCATACAAATACGATGAATATGCCGATGAAGTGGGAGAAAAATTTAAATCGGCAAAGGATAATTTATCCGAAAAGGTGGAAAACCTTAAAGCAAAGGCGAAAAACAAGAAAGAAGAAATAGAGGAAACGATAGCCGATGATTTGAATGCCTCTCAATACGCTGTAGCGCAAGAAGAGAGATTCACGCCCGGCTCCACCTTATAGATTTGTGAGTTTAACGCCATAGATATCATTTATTAATCTTTAAAAATTCAAACCAATGTCAACGCAAAAATCGAAAACCAGCGGAGGGCACAGTGCAACAAAAAGTACCGCCCACCCAACTAAAAGAAGTTCTCATTCAACTACTTCCAAAGCGAAATCATCCGGTAAAAGGAAACCGTGGCTATTGTATGGTGGTATTGCGGCTGCGGCCGTTGCTGCCTATGGAGTATCCAGAATTCCTCTTGTACGCACCATGGTTTTACCTGTAGTAGCTACAGCAGTTACCAAAAACTGGGGTACAATAAGAGCAGCTTTGCAAAGAGCATAAGCTTCGAAG
>JAZKEP010000075.1:422-812 GCA_040387015.1 Bacteroidota bacterium | reverse complement strand
GTAACCTTCTTCTTATAGAAGGTTACAATGCAGTTTTTTTGTACTGCAACCAGGAATATTACTGATTATCCAAACAAAAAAAGTGTGCTCTTGTGAGCACACTGACCAAGCAAATTTCTTTATGATAAAATTAAGCGATTAAGCAGGCACTGCTTCTGTTCCTTCCTCTTCAGTTTCTTCTTCTTCGCCTTCCTCTTCTTCTCCTAGTGAATTCTCCATCAAAGATTTGCTAAGAGCCCCAGCTGCAATAGTTACTGCCAAACCGGTAAGAAAGCTGTTTCTGCGCATACCTATCATAACCAATAGACCAAGTGCCGCATATTTTGCCAATTTGGTTTTGTCCATTTTCTCGAATGCTTCAACCAAAGTTCAACTAATGACTTTTCTGTC
>JAZKEP010000075.1:0-412 GCA_040387015.1 Bacteroidota bacterium | reverse complement strand
CGCTACTAAGTCCATTCATTGTCTTTTTGCCTAGCTCAGCAAAGGAGTCTGTGCGTTCTTCACCACTCTCCTCCTCTTCATATTCGCCTTCCTCCAGTTCCTGTTCTTCAGCACCTTCTTCTTTGCGTCCGGATTTGCGGTCTTTCTTATCGCGCTTGCCCGTTTGGTAACTATCTTCACTTTTTTCTTTACCGGCACCACTGCTATAACTTTCTTCTTCGCGGGTGCTTTCGCTTTCTTTTTGCGAACTGCCGTAGCTCGAAGTGCTACCTGTTTCCGACTGTTCGTCTCCTTCCAGATTAATGTTTTGTAATTGCTGCTTCCATGGTTCAGCTCCGGTTTCTGCTTGCTGTCCCTCGTACTGTCCGCTCGCGGAAGTTCCTGAAGTTTCTTCGGCTTGACCGAATTTTTT
>JAZKEP010000074.1:17405-22207 GCA_040387015.1 Bacteroidota bacterium | reverse complement strand
AATAGAGATGGTTCCTCCACCAGTTGATATAATCTCATTCTTGCAGACTGTTCCATCATTTTTTTCGCTATAAGTATAACTTTCAAACCAGCCCCAGGTTCCAATTACTTCCTTTCCAATAGTACTGACAGGAAAAGAAGTTTCTTTCTTTTTACAACTAAAATGAAGTAACGGAAAAAGTAAAATTAAAAGGAGTTTCATCATTTAACCCATAAACTGAAGAACTTGAAGCGTAAATGATTTTTCTAACGTCAAACTTATTGGCACACTCCAAAAGATTTACAAACCCTTTAATATTCGAGTCAAGGTAGGCGCGAGGATTCAATAGCGATTGACGGACACCGGTGAGTGCGGCCAAGTGAATAATCAGATCAAAGGAGGTTTCAGAAAATATTTTTTCAAGTTGTTCAACATTACACAGGTCGGCATAATGAAAAGTAGTCAATTCTTTCCGGAAAATTCTTTCTCTTTTAAATACATCAAAATTCTGGATTCCGAGTTGTCCTGCGCGCGCCCGTTTAATATCATAGTTCGAAAAATCAGAAAAATTATCAAATGCCGTGATTGCAAAATTCTTCTGTAATTCTTTTACGAGCGAGTAACCGATAAATCCCCCAAAACCGGTAACTAAAATTTTCTGCATCGGCTAAAAATAATTGAATTGCTGAAACACTATGCCCATCGCTGATACCATAACTCCATCACTGCAAGTTTATACAAGCGCCAATGATCTTTGTTGGTAAGCAGTTCATTAACATAGTTCCCATTCACAATTTTATCCTTCACCAATTTGCTGTCCTGTAAACGCGATTCATACCAGGCCATGTTCATGTAATATTTATCAGGACCCACAAAGCCTTGTTTGGTTCGATGAAGAATTTCTTTCGGAAAATGATTTTTAATATTCTGATATAGCAGATGCTTTGTTTCGTTTTTGCAATAGTACACATCGCTATTCAACTGAAAAACAAATTCGCAAATTTCATGATCAAGGAAAGGAACTCTTACCTCCAACGAATTTGCCATACTTGCTCTATCAACTTTTGCGAGTACTTGCTCTCCCATAAAATGCTTCACATCTAATTTCTGAATGACTTTCAAGTCAGGCAGTTTTGAATCATAAAGTGATTCATAAAACCATTCAGGATTCTGATGAATGTTGCTGTGAAGGTCAGGGTGTAACATTTTTTTTAGCTCTGCATTATCATATCGGCCCATTGCCATCCAGTTTCCGTAATACTTTAATACATAGGGTGCTTTGGGGCGAGAGAATAAATTCTGTATTTTCTCTCTCCATGATTGTCGTTGCGGTATATAATCTTTCTGCCATTGATAACCCACTAAAAACTCATCGGCACCCTCACCACTCATTACGGTTTTTACTTTTTTGCTTGCTTCCTGACTTACGAGATACGTGGGAATGTTAGATATGTCTGCATTCGGCTCATCATATACCCAGGAAAGATGTTCTAGGAGATCAAGTGATTGCGATTCTAGAATGAGTGAGTGATGTTTAGTGTAATACTGCTTTGCAACTATATCTGCATACAAATGCTCACTTACATCCCAACCTTCGAAGCCGATGGAAAATGTGCTGGGCACGTAACCAAAGCGACTCATGTAATAAACTAAGGAAGAACTATCATAACCTCCGCTGAGGAAAGAACCTACCGGCACATCGCTGCGGGCATGAATCTTTACCGAGTCGAGCAGGAGCGCATCGAATTTTTCAATTGCATCTTTGTCGGAAATCTTTTTATCGCTGAATGGAATAGTCCAATATTCTGTGATGGTTAGTTTTCCTGTACCATCTAAAACGAGGTAATGAGCAGGGGGGAGTTTCGAGATTTCGCTCCAAATACTTTTAGGTGATGGAATGATGCGGTATACAAAGTAATCGGTAAAGGATGAGTAATTGAGACTGGTGTTTACTTCTGTATTAGCCTTAAGAGCTTTGATTTCGGAACCGAAAACGAAATTCCCATGATGGTAGTAGTAGTATATCGGTTTAATGCCAAATCGGTCGCGGGCTATGAAAAGACGCCTGCTTTTTTCATCCCACAACCCAAAGGCGAACATACCTTTGAGATGGTTGACCACATCAAAGCCCCATTCTTCATAGCCATGAAGAATAACTTCCGAATCTGTATGCGAATGAAACCGGTGCCCGCACTTTTCCAGTTCGCTACGTAGTTCCAGGTAGTTGTAAATTTCTCCGTTGAAGGTAAGCCATAGAGAGTCATCTTCATTAGTCATGGGCTGTTTTCCTGCATCACTTAAGTCGAGAAAGGAAAGTCTGCGATGCCCGAGCGAAACGGTTTTCGAATCATTGATGTAAAGGCCTTCGCCATCAGGGCCGCGGTGTTTAATCGCTTCCATCATAGCCCGGCAATTTTGCTCCGAAACCTGACCATTAAACTTTACCTGACCAACTATACCACACATTTACTGAGCTTAAATTATTTCAAAAGTGATTGGTGCAAGATAAGGAAGAAAATAAATTGACTGTCAAGGCTTAGTAGCTTGTATTTCGATAGTATCAATAAAATAACCGTTAGGCGATTTTATATTGAAACGGTTTTCAAACTCAGGATTGATATTGAAAAATTGCAATTTAGGTTTCTGAATCAGCTTAATACGGAAGCCGGCATTTTTCAAAGCTGCTTCAATACGTGGAAGATAGGTGTGATTATAGACATAGGTTTTATCTGCATAATTTGTCAGTTGCTTGATCTGCTCTTTTTCTTCCGGTGTTTTACCTTCCACAATAAAATGATCGCGGATGTAAAGTATTCCCTTCGGCTTTAAAGCTTTGAAACTTTCATCAATTACTTTTTCAGGAAAATAACTATGGCCCAGAGATTCGAGAAACAAAACCGCGTCAAATGTACCTGGCGGGAAAAGGGAAGTTATTTCATGATAGTCGCCAAGTGTAGGAAAGATGTTGCTTTTGCTTTCCTTCTTTTTACGATCATCCATTATTTTAACCTGCACGGGGGAATTAGTAAGGGGAAAGATTTCGGATTGAAGGTGAGATGCAAAATAAAATGCAGGACCGCCTACTCCGCATCCTGCATCCAGAATTTTCATATTACCTGTCAAAGATGCTTTTTCAATTGTATAGGCGTGCGTGGCTGCAATATCTTCTGTCCTGAAGCCCTGAAAGGTATCGGTAATTTCTAAAAACTTTGACGACCACTTATTATAATAGTCGCTTACTTTCTTCGCCCTTTGTTTATAGAATTTTTTCTTTAACCACTCTATCATCCGTGTATCTGTTTGATTTACGATTGCATTTACTGCCTGCTATATTATTCCATAATCTGTATCAGTCGTATTTTTCAGAGAATTAAATATTCTCCCATTATAGTTACGTTTGCAACTTATGATAGCAAAAAGGTTTATGCATTACAATCTTTCTTTCGCCCTGATTATTATCCATTGCTCTTTTGCGGGTGCTCAGCTTAGCACCAACCTTAAAAAGCATGTCACTTATCTCGCTTCTGATAGTCTTCACGGAAGGATGACAGGCAGCACAGATGAGAATAAGGCAGCAGATTACATAATAGGTGAGTGGCAAAAGGCAGGTATTGCGAATCTGAAAGGAGACACAAAGTCGAAGAAATATTTGCAGCGTTTTAACTTTCATTCAAAAATGGATAGCGCCAGAGCTAAGATTACTGGAAATAATGTGGTCGCGTTTATTGATAATCATGCTAAGCATACTGTGGTACTTGGGGCGCATTACGATCACCTTGGTTGGGGAATGCCCGCGCATTCGGGATACAGGGGAGAGCCTGCTATTCATAACGGAGCTGATGACAACGCCAGTGGTACGGCTACTATTATTGAATTGGCGCGAATGCTCAAGAAATCTTCTTACAAAAACAATAATTATTTGTTTATCGCTTTTAGTGGAGAAGAGTTAGGGCTTTATGGTTCTAAGTGGTTTGTGACACATTCAAAGTTTGATTCTTCGAAGGTGGATTACATGCTCAACTTTGATATGGTCGGAAGGGTTGACTCTAACAAATTGGTAGTTGGCGGAGTTGGTACATCTCCTGCCTGGAACGAAACTATGAAAGAAATTTCAACCCCGTTGCGTGTTAAAACCACCGAGAGCGGAGTGGGGCCTTCGGACCATACTTCTTTTTATCTAAAACATATTCCGGTGCTTCACTTTTTCAGCGGTCAGCATAAAGATTACCATAAGCCAAGTGATGATGAATACAAGGTAAATTATGCCGGGATGGAGGATATCATCAGCTATGTGATGCAGCTGATTGAAAAATTGGATGTAAAGGGGAAGATTGGTTTTATAAAAACGAAGGAAGATGAAAACGAGAATACACCTAAGTTTACCGTAACACTGGGTGTAATGCCGGACTACACTTTTGAAGGGGAAGGAATGCGCATTGATGCAGTAACCGAAGACAAGCCTGCTTTCAAATCTGGATTAAAGGAAGGCGATGTGGTGATTCAGTTAGGTGATTTAAAAATTACCGATATGATGAGCTATATGAAAGGGCTTTCGAATTTCAAGAAAGGTGATTCAACCAAAGTGAAGGTTAGGCGGGGAAGTGAGGTATTGGAAAGGGATGTACAATTTTGAGCGTGGCATTGATACTTAACATAGAAACTTCAACAACCATTTGTTCGGTTTGCATAGCTAGTCACGGTAAAGTGGTTGCTTATAAAGAAAGTCTGGAGTCTAACTCTCATGCAAGACTTCTGACAGTTTTAGTTAAAGTCTTATTGGAGGAAAATGGAATTGTCTTCACCGAGCTGGATGCTGTTGCGGT
>JAZKEP010000074.1:0-17395 GCA_040387015.1 Bacteroidota bacterium | reverse complement strand
AAGTGCAGGGCCCGGCTCTTACACCGGCTTGAGAATTGGTGTTTCAGTAGCGAAAGGTTTATGCTATTCTTTAGACAAACCCCTTATTTCGGTTCCTACACTGCTTTCTCTGGCTGAGAGAGTTAAAAAAGAAGTAAAAAGTGTGGATGCATTTTATATGCCCGTGATGGATGCAAGAAGAATGGATGTGTACACCGCCATTTATAACAGCGAGGGGGAGGAGGTTTTTAAAACAACCTGTGCCACAGTGAATGAAGAATTTGAGAAGGAAATTTCAGCAACAGGTGAAATATTTATAGGTGGCAACGCCATGAATAAATGCAAAGAAATTTTCACTTCTGGTAATATCCACTTTGTGGAAGGTGTTAACTGCGACTCGAGATGGATGGCAACTATATCGTACTCGAAGTATAAAAGGGGCGAATTTGAAAACACGGCTTATTACGAGCCTTTTTATCTGAAAGAGTTTCTGCCTAAAACTGCGAAACTGTAAGTAGATGTTACGAATTAGAAATAAAATAACATGATACACTGTAATTCGGGTATGACAATAAATCTATTTACATTCAAAGTAAAATACAAAAGTGATGGCAACAAAAACTAAACTTAGCAAGAATGCTTTGGTTATTGCAGAAGATGATAGCAAAGAGGAGGTCAGACTTGATTACAATACGCTTCGCAGAGCAGTCCTCACTTTAAGGGCGGTGAACCACCCGCTTCGAAAGCAAATAATTACACTTCTTGAAACGCAGAAGAAAATGCCCGTTACTGAGATTTACGAGAACCTAAAGCTTGAGCAATCCGTGGCTTCGCAACATTTGGCAATTCTCAGAAGAGCAGAAATAGTGAAAACAGAGCGAGAGGGTAAGTATATTTATTATTCGGTAAACAAAAGGAGAATAGGTCAGATCAACGAAATAATTCAGTCACTGGCACAAATGGATTAACACAACTTAGAAACCTGAAAAGAAATCCTTCCCCAAATGTGGGGAAGGATTTCTTTTTTTAGGGTAGTTTTGCGGGCTTAAATTGTTTAAAATGAAATTGATTGATATAGATGAATTCAAAACGCTGGCTTCAGGCGGATATACCATTGTAGACACCCGAAAGCCGGAGATATTTACTAATGGCTTTTTGAAAGGTGCTATCTCCATCACGTTCGATGAAAACTTCATTTCAGCCTTTCAGGAACTGATTGAAGGGGAACAGAAAGTTCTGTTTATAGCAGATGAGGAAGTTGTCCCGCTGGTTTCGAAACAGCTTAAAGCTGCAGGTATTCAGAATGTGGAAGGCTTTCTGAAAGGAGGCTTTGATGCATCAAAGGTGAATGGGAAACTGTTTGATTTACTTATTGCCATCGATACTGAGGAGTTTGCAATAGACTATCGTTTTGATGAGTTTTATCTGGTAGATGTTCGTCCCACAGAGGAATTTGAAAAAGAACATTTGGAAGATGCTGAAAACGTGACCCTGAATGATTTGGAGCAGTTGCTGGTTGACCTGGATCCTGCGGACAGCTACTACGTTTACGCTAATTCATTTGCTGAGTCAGTTACAGCCGGTTCACTATTTAAGAAGGATGGGTTTGAAAGAGTGAAGGTTGTGGCTGACAGCTATGAGAATATGAAGTTGGCAGAGCTGCCCGTTGTATCACCAGACAAAAAGAAAACTCCTTCCGATAAGTTTTCGAATAACTAATTATTACTTTTTTGCTCGCCCATGAATTTTTCCAATCTCAATCGCAGTAAGTTTATTGAACAACTTTCATCGAACAATTTCGACCTCTTGGTTATTGGGGGAGGAATTACGGGCTGCGGTATTGCTTTAGATGCCGCTTTGCGTGGAATGAAAGTAGCACTGATTGAGAAAAATGATTTTGCCTCTGGTACCAGTTCCCGTTCCACTAAACTTATTCATGGCGGGTTGCGCTATCTCAAACAAATGGAATTTAAATTGGTACGCGATGTGGGTACTGAACGAGCTGTGGTGCACCGCAATGCCCGCCATATTGTAATCCCTGAAAAAATGTTGCTGCCAATTGTAAAGCACGGCTCATTGGGAAAGCCATCTTCTTCGCTGGGTCTGCTTGTATATGATTTGCTGGCAGGTGTAAAAAAAGACGAGCGCAGAAAGATGCTTGACAAACACGACACGCAGAAAGCTGAGCCGCTTCTGGCATTTGATAACCTGGTAGGAGGTGGTTTGTATTTCGAATACAGAACGGATGATTCAAGATTGGTTATTGAAAATGCCAAGTCTGCTTTTGCCAGCGATGCCTTGTTGTTGAATTATGCCGAGTCGAAAAATTTTGTGTATGACACAGCAGGAAAGATTACCGGGGTAAGGGTGCTTGATAAAATAACGGATACTTATTTTGAGATTAAAGCAGGTGCGGTTGTAAATGCCTGCGGACCATGGGTTGATCTTCTTAGAAAGGAAGATAACTCCTTGAAAGGGAAGCGGCTTCAGCTTACCAAGGGTGTCCATATAGTTTTCCCATATGAGAAATTGCCTTTAAAGCAGGCCGCTTATTTTGATGTGGGTGATGGCAGAATGATATTTGCAGTACCTCGCAACAACATTACCTATGTTGGTACTACCGATACTATTTACAATCAGAATTTAGATGCCCCCCAATGCTCTAAAGAAGATGCTGAGTATCTGGTAGCGGCAGTAAACAAAATGTTTTCGGGCGTGAAACTTAAACTAGATGATATTGAATCAAGTTGGGCGGGTTTGAGGCCTTTGATATTTGAAGAAGGGAAATCAGCATCTGAACTTTCACGTAAAGATGAAATCATGATTTCATCTTCCGGTTTGATTTCGATTGCCGGAGGGAAATTGACAGGTTACCGCTTAATGGCAGAGAAGATAGTTGACCTTGCAGCGAAGAGGCTCGGCAAGGATTTTAAAAAATGTAAAACAAAGGGTTACCGCTTAAGCGGTGGTGAGTTTGAAAACGAAGAGAAATTCAATGACTCCTTTGCGGAACTTTTGAAAAAGGGAGAAGCAGAAGGCATTTCTTCCGAAAAAATTAAAGAATGGTTTTTCAGATATGGAACCAATGCTTTGAAGGTGATGGAGGAATTTGTTTCGCTGCGCTCAAGGAATTCGGAAGTAGAAAAAATGTATGAAGCTGCGGAACTTAAGTATTGTTTAGAGCATGAAATGGTTTTCTACCTCAGCGATTATTTTATACGCAGAACCGGTAAAATTTTCTTCGACCGGGAGAATTCGGAGAAACAGATTCAGCATCTAAATGATTTACTTTCAAAACAACTGCAATTAGATGAGTCTTCTTCTCAAAAAATGTTGTTGGCTGCAAAAGAAGAGTTTCAGTCGGCTGTTACGTTTCAATAACTATTCAAACTCCAGCATCACCTGATTTTTTTCTACAGGCTGCTTTAGCTGCACATTCACCTTCTTTATTTTTCCATCGCGCGGAGACTTAATCACATTCTCCATTTTCATGGCTTCGAGAATCAGTAAGGAATCTCCTTTCTTCACTTCATCGCCAACAGTAGCAGATACCTGGATGATAAGCCCCGGCATAGGAGCTTTAATAAATTGAACGGCCGAAGATGATTTTAGATTAATGCCAAGCTGCTGAAGCAATAAATCATTCTTGTCTTTAATGGAAATTTCGTAGTCGTTGCCGTTTACATTCAGCACCATTATTTTTTCTTCTGCATTAAAGCTAACTAGTGTGGCGTTATAGCCTTTGTTGTCTTTAATGATATGAAAGGTATTCTCGCGCACTTCAATCATATCCCATTCCACAGCATTGCCATCTAAGGAATTCCCTTCCACCTCAAATTCTTTTTTACCGTTGACCGTTACTTTTATCATGCCACAAGTTTATTAAACAAATCGTTTGATATCAACTTCTTTCATCAGCGGTTTTTGGTGAAGCAGATTTTCAGTGAAATGTTTAGCAAAAAACGGAGCAAGAGAAACCCCTTTTGTACCCATGCCATTAAAAATTCCTATGTTGGAATACTCAGGATGGAAACCAACAAAGGGTCGCCTGTCCTTAACTGTGGGGCGAATGGCGCCTTTGTGTTCTATCACTTCAAATTTTGCTTTAAGAATGGCAGATAGATTTCCAAGCAATTCATTTTTGCCTTGCTTACTTGGCTGGTCATCGTCAAAACTCCAATCGTGGGTTGAACCTACATAGTATTCATCTTTAGTTGAAGCAGGCATAATAAATACTTCTCCGTTGATCATTCTTTCAGGATAGAAATCAGGGATGTTTACTAGCAAGCATTCTCCTTTTGCTAATTGAAACGGAAGGAATTTAAAGTATGGATTATTTATTGCGCCTGCTCCTTCGCAGAAAATGATTCTTTTTCCCTGAACATTCCTGTAAGCAACAGAATCATGCTCTGCTTTCAACTCGTTAAAAGAAAACTTTTCTTCAAGTAGAATATTTTTCTGCTTCAGGTAAGTTCTATAAAGCGCCAGGAATTTTTCAATCTCCAGTTTACTGCCGCCTGCTATTTCAAATCCCCCGAAATCATTTTTTACTTTTTCAGGATCGAAGTAGATGACCTCTTCATTTTTAAGATATGTAGCGTATTCGGTGGAAGCACATCGTGCGCTCCAATCGTTTTGTGCTTTTATTGAATCAAAGAGACGAACGATAGTTAGCGGATGAAAGAAATCCTGTTTGAGGTTTTGTTCGAACTCGCGGTATGTTTTCTCTGCAAATGGAAGAATGTCATCTGCCAGCCATGTCTTTACAAACCTTCTGCCGGTAATAGCATTAGAAATGCCCGAAGCAATGTTCGATGCGGAGGACGGATTATAATTATCTAGTAATAAAACCTTTTGGTTCTCCTTTATCAGGAACCAGGACAGAAGCGACCCGGCAATACCCTGCCCGATTATGATAAAATCATACACAAATCGAAAATAGAATTAATGAGAAGCTTACGAAGAAAGACTAGCGGAAATAAGAAAGGTCTTTTTTTTCACCATCCTTAGGGAGGGTAGGCTCATCGTCTTCGTTGTTTGGCACACGCACCCGCGCAATTTTAATACGGAAGAAGACAAACAAAAGAAACTGAAACAGCATAGCAAAAGGTGCAAACACCATCACCTTCTTCTCCACATCCGGATCGCTCATCACACTCTGCCCGTAAACCATCACAATAGCAAACGAGGTGGCAAATAGGACCAGAAAGAAACCGGTGACAAAACCAATCAGGTGTTTCCAGGGAGAAATTCCTCTGTCGGCACACATTTTATGAATCACATAGCTAAATACAACAAGCAGAATTAAAAATATCATAGAGGCAATTTTAGTTATTCAGTTCTTCGCGGATTTTCTTTGGCAATTTCTTCACTACTTCATCATAACTATGGTCTATCATCCAAAGCAGTTCCCTCCGGGGAATATTTCCTGTTGCAAAGTAAACACTATTCCACCACTTTTTGTTCATATGGTAGCCCGGCTGCACATCAGAATATTTTTCGCGGTACTCAATTACCAGTTCTGCATCCATTTTTAGATTAACCCGAAATGGCTGAAAACTTAATGAGGTAAGAAGAAATATTTTGCCTTTTACCTTGAATGCCAGCGTGTCGCTGTCGAAAGGGAACTCCTCGGTTACACATTTTTTGCGCAGGCAATATTCGCGAACTTCTTCAACGTTCATATCCCTTTACTCATCACCTTGTCCGAAAACACCTTAAAATCCTTTAACGAATTTTCTAAATACTTTTTCCGCTCCGCACTCAAATTCGATTCCTCAATCGGGTTAAACCCCTTCTCCACCCACTCGAAGGGGGGCTCGCTGCCGTTATTGCTTACGGGGGCATACATCCAGTTACCTGCCCTATTCACAAATCTTTTATCTCCGTGTATAAAGGCGGTTTGATTGTATTTGTATTTATCAAGCGTGTGCCCTTCGTTGTCGTACCAAAAACTTTCCAGCACCGGTAGATTGTTATCCCTTTCCCCCATCAGTGTTTGGCCTTCATCATTTAAACCGGCAGCGCGCAGAATATCATGGTGCAAATGGCGCGAGCTTACATTATGTGTTTTAGTTTCTGCAGCATGTTTTTCATGGTCCAGCCAAAAAAGCGGAACACGGTTACCGCCATCGGTTACGTTGCTGAAATGATACTGCCAGCCCTGGTCGCCAAAATTGTCTCCGTGGTCGCTGCAAAAAACAACCAGGTTGTCTTTGCCATCGTGCATCTCGCGGCAGAAATTATCTATGTCATCGCGTATCAGTTTCCAGGCTAACTGTTGTTTAGCACGCAGCAAATCCAAATCGGTTTGCGCAATAAAGTATTTATCTTTTTTCAAAAAGCTTTGCGACAGGTAGTGAAACATTACCTGCCATTCATGAATTTTACCCATCAAGGTTTTGTTCATCAGGGAAAACGTATCGGCAATGTGATAGGGGTAATGGGTCTCCATCAGGTTGATGAACATAAAAACCCCTTGGCCCTTGTCATTGTTTTCAGCTATTAGCTGCTTGGCTTTTGAAAAGGATTCGTGACTTGTTTTTTGCGCCCAGATAATCCCCTGCCGCACATCTTCACTGATTTTGTCGAACACCAAATCCCTTGGTTTCAAAAACATTTTGCGTATCCGCGGGCGGTTAAGCGCCAGCACCGTTCGCAACAGAAAATTATGTTTCGACTCCACCCAGTTCCATGTTTTGTAAACCTCATCAAAGCCTTTAGAAACATTAAAAAGGTCGGTAGTAACAATGTTTGCTGAAACCTGAATGGATTTATACCCTGCTGTTTTCAGCTTTTCAGGAAGCGAAGGAACTTCATCTTTCAGCCAGCGGCTTTGCGAAGTGGCACCGTGCTCGTGAGGCAGCAAGCCTGTAAACATGCTGCAAGTGGCGGGCAGGGTCCAGCAGCCCGATGAACGCGCATTGCTGAATTGAATGGCGTTGTTCTCCAAATACGGAACACCGGGGCCATTCTCTCTATACACCGAGTCGTAACGGAGACTATCCGCCACTATCAATATCACATTTTTTGGTTTAGCCACTTATCGTTTTTTGCACGGTGGGCGAATGTAGAAATTTTAAGATAGCGGGTTGGGGGTTCCCCTGCTCAAACCTGCCTGCCTGTCGGCAGATAGGGAATCTTGTATTTAGCTGTTCTCTCCACCTCTCCGAGGGGGTGTCCGTTTCGGGCGGGGGAGTTTTCATATTCAGCAAAAAGGCTTTCCGCTCTATACCTAACCACGAATGCAAACAGCCAAATGATTTGAAGGAAGCCTGCATGCGTATTTTCAAATAACGGAATCCGACTTGTAGAACATTCAAGCCGACAAACCGGAGAGGCCTTCACTATATAAGATGCTACATTTGTATCACGAATATGAACTGTCGATTAATCTCTTAAATCAAGTATTAAAATACACTGACCATGAAAAAACCATTTACACTAATACTCATTTTGCTTTTAATCGGTCAAGCGGAAATTAAAGCACAATCAACTTTTGCTTCCGTTTATAATTTACTACAGGCAAACTGTTCAGGAAGTGCTTGCCATAACGGCACCAATGCAAACATTTTTAACGTGGATACAAACATGGCTGAACTTTATGCGCAATTGGTTGGTGTTTCACCTACCAATCCTGCGGCTGCTGCAAAAGGCGATAAATTAGTTGACCCCGGCTATCCATTAAGAAGTTTCTTGCTAAGAAAAATGGCGCATAGTTTAAGCAGCGACCTTGATCTCAATCAACCTTCGGAGGGCAACGACATGCCTTCGGGTTTACTTAAATTGAAAGATGAAGAAATTGAACTGGTGCGTCAATGGATTTTGTTTGGCGCGGATGATACAGGAACGGCTGTTGACCCCACAGTGCTGTTTGATTTTTATAATGGAATGGGAATGGGTGTATCGCAAATGCAACCACCGCCAGCCCCGAATCCAAACGATGGAATACAGGTGCATGGAGGACCTTATTTTCTTAGACCCGGTGAGGAGCGGGAGTTTTTTCATAAGTTTCATTTGAGAGTACCCGACAATCTGGAGGTTTACAAAATAGTGCCGACTATGAATGCATTTTCTCACCACTTCATTCTTTATGAGTATTTGCCCACCGGTTACCAAGGTGTGGCTGAAGGCTCAAGACCTCTCGGAAATACGATAGATATAAGCAACTTCTTCAACACTTCTTTTATTGGCACTTGGCAGTATTACCGGGAACTTGAACTTCCACAAGGCACTGGCTACTTTTGGAATAGTGATACGCGCTTAGACTTAAACTATCACATTCATAATTACTCTCCCGATTCAATCATTGCGGCAGAAGTGTATATCAATATTTACTACCGCCCGAAACAATCTGCCACTGTGCAGATGCATGCCGGATTAACCAGCTACGGTAAGTATAATCCTCGTTCATTGATTATACCTAATAATGCTACCGATACTGTCTTTACTAATCCGCAAACAGCTCCAAACGAAACCAGATATTATTGGTTGTTTCAATCGCATACACATAAATTAGGCAAGGATTTCGACATTTATATGAGAAACGCTGATGGCACAAAAGGTGTTCAGATTTATGAAGGGTTTTACAACCAGGATTACACCTTTGATCAAGGCTTCTTCGATTGGCAGCATCCGGCTGCAAGAGTATTTGACCCTATGTTAGAGGTGGACATGGATAATGGCCTTATTCACGAAGCCAAATTTTACAATAACGGTCCCGACACCGTTCGCTTTGGTTTTACAACGGCTGATGAAATGTTTATCACCTATTTTCAATACACAACACAATTGCCAGGCAGTTTAGGAATGGGTAATGACAATGACGTGGATTTGAAAACTGTAAACGTGTTCCCGAATCCTTTTAACGACAAATTCACCCTTTTTTATACGGTAAAAAATAGCGGATTAGTAACAGTTGACCTGTTCGACCTCTACGGAAAGAAACTTCAATCCATAATTAATAAGCATCAGCTCGCTGGAACTTACGAATACACCTTTGATTCCAAAGCCAATTTACCAAGAGGAGTTTATCTTGTAGGTTTTTCAACCAATGGCACTTCGGTCACTAAAAAAGTAGTTCAACTAGATTGATATTCCCTTGAAAGGTTTTACATATGCATAAATGCAGCCCTCTGATATTAAAAAAGCTCTTTCGGTTTACTCGTGGCAGTTAGATCGATCTGATTTTTTCATTACGCAGGGCATTTCTACTTCTGAATCGTTTCGCATCAACAAAGAACTTTTCAGAACCAACTTTCACATGCTGGGGCTTTGCACCAGCGGCAAAATCAAAATGCAAATCAATTTTAAACAATACACAGTTGTGCCGGGTATGTTTATGTCCGTTCCCCCTTCTGCGTCCGTTAGTTTCGTCAGCAAAAGCAAGGATTTTAAAGTGCGCATGTTGTTGTTTGAAAAATCTTTTCTGCTGAAACAAACCAATAACTCCGAACTGATTGAAACCATCGGCTTTCTTGATTCAAAAGGTGTGACCGCTCTTAAACTAAATTATGAGCAGACTCAACTGCTTATTCCTTTGTTTAATCTTGTGAGAGAAAAGTCGGAGTCAAGCGATACTTTTCGTGACGATATTGTTCGTCATTTAATTTTTACCCTGCTTTACCAGTGTGCCGGTTTCTACGATAACTACACCAAATTCGATAACGTTGTTTCTAGTCGAAAAAGAGAAATTAAAAATAGCTTCGTTCAATTAGTGAGCAAACACTGCAAAGAACAGCACAAGCTAAATTTCTATGCAGACAAACTATTTATTACGCCCAAGCATCTAACCGAAACAATTAAAGAAGAAACCGGAAAAACGGCAGGGACAATTATTGACGAAACACTCCTGCTCGAAGCCAAACTTTTGTTGAACAATAAAACCAAAAATATACAGGAGGTGTCCCAGGTACTTCACTTCGCCAGCCAAACACTCTTCGCCAAATTCTTTAAACGGCATAGCGGTTTTACCCCCACTGAATGGCGCAGTAAAAAATAACAGGCCCGTTGCAGGGAGGGTGTCTTCGTATTCAGCAAAAAGGGCTTTCCGCTTTATCCCTAACCCGAATACAAAAAGCCAATACAAAATACAAAACCCCGCTTTAGCTGGGGTTGTTTGTTTAAGAAGTTACAAACTTCCTTTCATTTTAGTTTCGAAGTGTGCTTTGCTAACACTTCGAACAGCGCGGGTATTGCTTTTATTGGCTAATGTGAGACGTAAAAGGGCTGTGCATAAGGTAACCGAGGAATGTGCTTAAGGTTTCCGAGGTAACTGCTTATGACTATTTGACAACTGCTTATGACTTCTTGGCAACAGCTTATGGCTTCCGAGGTGACTGCTTAAGGTTCCCGAGGTGACTGCTTATGACTTTTTGGCAATTGCTTATGCCTTCCGAGGTATGTGCTTATGACAAATAGGCAACTGCTTATGGTGACAGAGGTGTGTGCTTATGGTGTCGAGGGAACCGCTTATGGCTTCCGAGGTTGTGCATATGGTAGCCGAGGTATGTGCTTATGGTGGCTGAGAAGCCGGCTTATGGCAGGCGAGGACGTGCATATTGTAGCCGAGGTGAGAGATTATGGTAGCTGATGTGAGCGCTTATTCAGGGAAATGAAGGGTTTTGTAGGGAAATGGATAAAATTTAGCCGACCAACGCAAGGGCTACCTGAATTTCAGGCAGCCTTTTTTTTATGCCCCAAATCGACCACCCGCAAAAGGTGCGAATGATGTAACTCTTTAACCAACGTGTGTAACGCTTTAAGCTAAGGCACGGAGACCTTTGCGGTGTCAATTGTGCACTCATTAAAAACAAAAATCCATGCTAACACACAAAAAAATTTTATTGGTAGAAGATGATATAGACGATCAACAGTTTTTTATAGAAGCGCTTAAAGAAATTTGTCCCGAGGCTGAATGTAGCATTGCCAATAACGGTATAGAAGCGTTGGCGCATCTCAATAATGATCCGCTTCTGCCTTCCTGTATTTTTCTTGACATTAATATGCCCTACATGAATGGCTTTGAATGTCTCACAGAGATTAAGAAAGCAAAAGCTTATAAAGCGATACCTGTTTGTGTTCTCTCTACATCCAGTAATGAGGCCTCCAAAACGCAGTCGCTACAATTGGGTGCTGCATCTTTTATAAGCAAAGGATGGAACCTTACTGAATTGAAATTGCAGATTGATGAGGTAATGCAAAAATATTTTGGGGGTTGTGTGCAACTGGCTTATGTGTAAATGTGGGTAGCGGTAGCTACCTCGGTGATATTCCCGGCTCTACTGATTATGAGCCATCGCAATTGCGATGGCATGGGAATTGGTATTTGCTGAAACAGAACCGTGAATGATGTAAATCATAAAGGTACATTTGTAACAAGTCAGGCACCGGCAGGAGATATCATTGTAAGGCGGTAAACATTTTCGGAGAATATTTTTTTAAGCATTCCGTTCTTTAAATATAAACTTAGCATCATGAAACGTTCAACCTTAATTATTGCAATACTTACAGGATTCATCTTTCTTCAGCCTGCAAAAGCGCAGGTGCAGGTAAACATCGGGGTGCAGCCTTTATGGGGTCCGGTTGATTACGACTACGTAGAGTATTATTACTTCCCTGCTTACGAAGTTTACTATTATGTTCCTTCACGCAGGTTTGTTTACCTCGATGGTCCGAGTTGGAGATTTGCTCCTGCCTTACCTTCTCGTTTTGGTCGCATAGACTATTACTCTACTTATAAGGTGGTAGTTAATGAGCCGAAAGCCTACTTGCGTTTCAATGACCATAAAGTAAAGTATGTAGGCTATAAAGGAGGAGGACCGAAACAAGTGGTAATTCGCGATAGCCGCGATTCGAAATACTATGTGGTAAAAGGACATCCCAACTACAGTGGCGCGAAAAAATCAGTTGCTTCTCCTTCGAAGGGAAGCAACTCATCGGGTAAAGTGAAATCTGCTCCAACTCCTTCAAAAGGAAGTCAACCATCGGGTAAAATGAAATCTTCTCCGGCTCCAAAGGGTAATTCCGGAGGTGGAGGAAAGCATGGAGGTGGCAACCAAGGCGGTGGTGGTGGAAAAGGAAAAGGTGGCGGAAAGCATTAATCTTTTCGGGCATTTGTTTAATAGTGTTATCTTGTAGAAGCATTGAATAATTAAATCCGATAAAAAAATGAAACACATTAAATACATCACATTAATTCTTGTTGCGCTGATGATGACTGCTAACCTCAGTCACGCACAGGCATGGGAAAAAAATACAAAGGTTTTGTCATTAGGATTCGGAGCATCACAGTTCTTTCACATTGATAACTACTATTATTCGGGCCATCCGGGGCGTGGTGCGCGAGGCTGGTACTGGCCTGTTACAGGACAAATTAATTTTCAGGGAGAGTTTGGTATACATAAGTATGTAGGGCTTGGATTTACAACTGGTTTGGGCGGAAGAGGACCAATGTTGTATGGCTATAATGGCGAAATAAATGTACCCATAGGATTGATAGCCAATTTTCACTTCTATCAGCTGATAGCAGATAAAACCGGAAAAAACATTCATGCCGACAAGCTGGATATTTATGCAGGGGTAAATGTGGGAAGCGGAATAGCTGCCTCTTTTTATCGCGATCCTTATGATGCTCATGCTTTTACCAGGATATCCCCGATTGCTTTCGGGGGAGTTCAGCTAGGGCTCCGCTACTACTTTAAACCCAAAGTAGGTGTAAATGCCGAAGTAGGTTTCGGTAAAAGTATTGTCAATGTAGGGTTTGTGTTTAAATTATAAGTGCTTTCAGACATTACCGTTTTACCTTTAAAATATATTTTTTGAAACAGACAGGCATTGCTCTTATTATAATTGGTTTGGGATTGACCGTCTTCACTTCCTTCAAATTTTTCACCAAAGAGAAAGTGGTGGATATAGGTCGTCTTGAAATAACGAGAGACAAACCCAACCGTCTAAACTGTTCGCCCCTGCTTGGTATTGTGGTAATGGGAATAGGTGGACTTGTTTTATGGCAGAGTTCTAAAAAATAGCAAACCTCATTCACGTCTTGAATTCGGCATGTCCTCCTTTTAGGGGGACATGCTGTGTATGGAACCCACAATAATCAGGGTTTAATTCATCGTCCACCTTACCCCTACAAAGCCTTTAACACCTTGCACAGGCGCGTAGTTATAGCTTGGGTCGAAAATATATCCGTTGGGATTATCCACTTCTACCGTTTTATTGAACGGGTCGAAAGGCCGGAGGATAGGATTTTTAGGAATGAAGTTGAGCAGGTTTTTAACCCCCGCATACAGCTCGAAGTTTTTAGGCAGCTGCTTGGTGAACTGGATATTCATAATGCAATACCAGGGCGACTGTGCGGGTCGGAAGTCGTTAGGCACCACGGGCAGATACATGGGGCCGTTGATGCGCCCGGTCCAATCAATTATGAAACCTATTTTGCTGAAGTTATAACTGAGGGTGTAGTTGGCTGAGAAATTAGGCGCGTGCAGTTGCGGGGTTTTGCGGAGCGTGCCGCTGCTGTCCTTTAGCATGCGGTACACATCCATATAGGTGAAGCCTGCCGTAATGTTTAAGCCGGTGGTAAACGAAAAAGTGGTGTTGAGCGAAACACCTCGTGAAACTGCATGTCCGCTGAGGTTATCGTAAATTATTTTTTTCGGGTCGGTTAAGAAATCGCCTACAATCTGGTTGCTGAAGTACGTATAAAAACCGCTTACATCGGTTTCGATAAAACCATATTTATGACTGAAGTAGCCATTGTAGTTGAGGTTGCCGTTCCAGCTTTGCTCGGGCTTAAGTTGATTGGCAATAACTACTTCGCGCGCGCCTGACAGGGCAGCGTGGTCTTCGGTAAACAGGTTGACTATGCGATAACCACTTCCTCCTGTAAGACGAAGCGTGTGATTTTTTACGGGAGAATATTTGAAGCTTAAGCGGGGCGTAAAAATATTTCCGTGCGCAGTGTTGTAATCGTAGCGCAAGCCTGCGAGGATGGTGAGCCGGTCCACAGGGGTGTAATCCGCCTGCACAAATACCCCGGGCAAAAAGGACAAGGCAGGCTTGTTCTGCGCATTCACCGAATCGTGAGTGGAGGTTGCAGGAGTGTTATCATCATAATAGATAAAGCGGAAGGGCACA
Source organism: Bacteroidota bacterium (assembly GCA_040387015.1). GTDB lineage: Bacteria > Bacteroidota > Bacteroidia > Chitinophagales > LD1 > Bog-950. Next base: position 3,274 of record JAZKEP010000074.1, on the reverse strand, counting down.
CCTGCCAGCAGGTTCAACCGCTTGAAATGCTTGTCGTACACAAATTGTGCAAAAGCCGTGTGCTGGTTGGCGAGATATTTCATCTTGCCGTAGTAGCTATCCTGACGGTGGAAGTTATAGCTGTAATCTAAGCGCAGGTTTTCTTTGGCTATAGGAAGTTCGTAAGTGCCGAATAGCTCTATACGATGCGTGATGATGCTTTCGCCATATATGCTGTCGGTGCCGCGCCATTGTTTGCTCCACTGCATTTCGCCTCCCCATCGGTTTTCGAATACATAGCGCCATGCTAAAGATGCTGCTTTGCTATTGGCACGTTTAAAGTCCCATTTATTGAAAACAGAGAAGCGGTTCTGCTGTGTTACATCGGTGAAGTTGTCGTTGTTGATATCTATGGGTATCAGGTAGTTGAAATAATTGAGGCCGAGAAGCGAGGTGGCCCTCTTCGCTTTGAAGCGCGTGGTAATATCGGTGTTGAATTCGCCCACGCTTGTAGCTGAAAAATCAACCTTAAGCAAAGGGGAAGAAATAGCATCGCGGGTAATTACATTTAATAAACCGGCTACCGCTTCGCTGCCATAAAGGGTGGAGGCGGGGCCCTTAACTACTTCAATTCTTTTTACCATAGAAGATGGAATGCCATGCAAACCATAAACACTTGACAAAGCAGAAACGATGGGCATGCCGTCAATTAAAATCATGGTGTAGGGGCCTTCTAGTCCGTTGATGTGAATGTCGCCTGTGTTGCAAACGTTGCAGTTCAACTGCGGCTGAACGCCTGTAATCATGTTCAGCGATTCGAACAGAGAAGGGGTAGGATTTTTTTTGAAGAGAGCAGCAGTGTAGACTTCTACCGGAATGGGCGATTCCATTTTTGAAATGGCGCGCATGGTTCCTGAAATAACTACTTCGTTCAGGTTAGCTCCTGTTGGGTGCAATGAAATATTAAAAGGCCTTGGGTTATCGGGAATAAAAAGTGTATCCGTTTTATAACCCACTGAGGAGACAATCAATTGTTGTGCTGCTGTCTTTTCTGTTTCAAACTTAAACTTCCCCGATTCATCGGTGCTTGCTCCGGTTTGCGTTCCGGCTACAAATACGTTTGCAAACACAACTGCCTCACCGGTATTAGCATCTCTTACACTTCCTGAAACGGAAATGCTTTGGGCATTTGAAAGCGCATACACAAACAAAAAGCAAAAGGTAAACAAGCTTTTCATCTGGTCTCTTGTTTTTGAAATACCTTGTTGTAATTCCAGAGACCATAGCTTTGGGTCCAGCCTTTTGTTTTCGTGCGGTAATAAAAATGTAAAGCCAAGGCAGGAATCAGCAACACAGAAAGGACAACCCACCAAGCCACATAATCATTCAGAAAGTAAAGTAGAGCGATTATGAACACCCATTTAGCAATACGAAAGCTTAGCGGCTGCGAACCAAGTGAGAACGCAACCTTAAACTCTCTTGATATTGTTTCTTTCCAGTTCATCTCAGAATTATACAGCCAGCACCGGACACTTTACATTATGCCGCACGGTTGAAATTGTTTCTCCGTAAATAAAATCTTTGAAGCCTCTATGTCCGTGTCCGCCAATCACCAACAACTCGGCATTCACCTCTTCCACTATTCTCGGTATCTCCTTCTTCGGATTACCGAAGCCGAGTTTTTCTTTCACATCATACCCCTGCAACCGAAGTTTATTACCGTACTCGTGTAGTTGAATCCAATCCTCATGGGTTTCATAATCTTCAATTTGGTCTCCCAGTGTACGGGCTCCGGCACTTTCCACTACATGCACTAAATAAAACTTCGTCAGCTTACTTCCGTGCGAAACTCCTTCGGTAATAGCTTTTACATCGCTGGCTGAAAAGTCGATACAGATAGCCACTCTGCTGTAGACCTTACTTTCAATGAGTGGAAGTTCTACTGCTTTACCGTGCGGTGTCTGAGCTTCACGCTCAAATCGTTTTCCAAACAAGGCACACCAGATAACATAGACCAACAACACAGCCGCGACTAAAACAACGGGAAGGATGATAAAATTGAACGCCCATTCATATCCGGTAAGCGAAGCTCTCCAAACACTTAAGGTTTCAATCACTAACTTGATGTTGAGTGAAACAATAATAACGGCTGAAATCCAAGCAAACGCCTTAAGTATTTTTCCAATGGCGAAGACTCCCATTTTGTGCTTGTCGCTTACAAAATGAATTAAGGGAATAATGGCAAAGCCAAGCTGTAAACTCAGAATAACCTGCGACAGAATAAGCATATCGCCAATTTTTTCTTCACCCCAAAGCCAGATGACCAAGAAAGCCGGAATGACGGCAAGCAGTCGGGTAATCAATCTTCTCAACCAAGGAGCAATTCGTAAATCGAGATAGCCTTCCATAATAATTTGCCCTGCAAGTGTTCCTGTAATGGTCGAAGATTGACCTGATGCGATTAAGGCTACAGCAAAAAGTATCGGAGCAAGTTTTTCACCAAGCAGTGGCTCCAACATTCTATGCGCATCCTGAATTTCTACAATATCATGATAGCCACTTTTAAAGAACACAGTAGCAGCAAGAATCAGAATAGAAGCATTTACAAAAAAAGCAAGATTGAGGGCGATGGCAGAATCGATAAAGTTGTATTTGATGGCTTGCCATAATCCTTTTTCATCTCTACTGTTTCTTCGGGTTTGCACCAATGCTGAATGCAGATACAAGTTATGCGGCATTACCGTAGCGCCAATAATTCCGATGGCGATGTACAGCGCACCGCTGTCTTTTAAAGAAGGAATAAAACCGGTAGCAAGTTCACCAATATGCGGTTTTGCAAACGCAAGCTCAATAAAGAACGAAATACCAATGATAGCTACCAGAGATAAAATGAATGCTTCCATGTATCGCATTCCCTTTCGTTGCAAGTATAGGATAAGGAAGGTATCCAGAATGGCCAAAGCAACTCCCCATAGAATAGGAAAACCGAAAAGAAGATTTAAACCGATTGCCATACCTAACACTTCGGCAAGGTCGCAGGCCGCAATTGCAATTTCGGCCAAAAACCAAAGTGAGTAATTAACTAAAGGAGGATACGTTTCACGCGATGCCTGGGCTAAATCTTTTCCGCGCACAACCCCCAATCTGGCGCACAAGCTTTGTAGCAACAAAGCGATAAGATTGCTCATCAGCAACACCCACAATAGGGAATAACCGTATTTGCTTCCTCCGGCAATGTCGGTTGCCCAGTTGCCAGGGTCCATATAGCCGACTGCCACCAAAAACGCAGGTCCGG
>JAZKEP010000073.1:0-8732 GCA_040387015.1 Bacteroidota bacterium | reverse complement strand
ACTCAACTTCAGCCCGCTTGGCGGATTACTGCTGACAAGTGCCGAAGGGGAATACGTAAATATTATTACTCTCCTAGGCAAGCAATTTACCGGCACCCTGTTGTTCAACAATCCATCGGCACATGCCAATAAAGACCGCGAAACAACCCACCGCACTACTGATAACATGCATATTCGGCTGGACGAGGAAGTTTACAACAAAGCCGATGTAACAAAACTAGGAATTGACATAGGCGATATTGTAGCCTTCGAACCGCGTTATCGCGAATATGATAACGGTTTTATAAAGTCACGCTTTATGGATAATAAAGCGGGTTGCTTAGTGCTGTTTGAAATTGCCCGTTACTGCAAAACCAACAGACTTTCTCCGGCAGTGGAGCTGTTTTTCAGCAACTATGAAGAGGTTGGCCACGGAGGCACTGTAGGTTATAGCGATACCGTTAATGACTTGTTGGTGATTGACATGGGTGTGTTGGGCGATGCCTGCGAAGGCACAGAGGTAAAATGTTCTATCTGCGCCAAGGACAGCAGCGGCCCTTACGATTACGACTTCAGAAAGAAACTGGTGGAACTGGCTCAGGCCAATAACATACCTTATGCCATTGATGTTTACCCCTACTACGGCAGCGATGGCAGTGCTGCCCTGCGGGCGGGTAAAGATTACAAAGTAGCCCTTATTGGTCCCGGTGTTGCTGCCTCGCATGGTGTGGAGCGCACCCACAAAAAAGGCATACAGGCCACCATAGATTTATGTGTGAAGTATATAACCACAGGCAGGTAAATTTCAGGAGCAACGCGCTTGTTATTGCTTAAGTTAATCAAGCCTTCGAAGATTAAAGGATTTGTGTTCAGCAAATCATCAACAACCTTTTCAGTCCTGATTTTTCTTTTGGTGCACGGTGAAGGCAAGGTAGAACCTCACTTTGAGGATGATCTACCGCCAACCGCCATAAGTGACCAAGTCCCAGGCTTATTGGACGTGCGTCAGAATTAGCCAGATAGTGCAGATCAAAGAAATGCTCGCTTAAGAAGGCTTCAAAACCTTCTTCTGCTCCGCCATATAGTTTTTTGAGTTCCTCCCGTATTTTCGGAATAAGCACCTTCTTTTTGCCTTGTGAATTTGGCAATATTTCACTCGGCTCGCCATAGTAAGTGCATAAAAAGGTATCAGTTGGAACAGGAGAGCGATCTACATGAAAAGAATAAACGTCAGTTGGGAAAAACGGGTAGGTATCATCTCTATCGTAGTAGCTGATAACATTCAAAATGGGCGATGCGCCATGCCCTTTCAATACCTCCCAATCACTTAAAAGAGTTTCGCGGGCCAGTTGTCCCTGTTCACTTAATTCAAGTTCAAGAAGTTCCTCTTGCTCAACTGCTGCTATATTCCCCTTTAGTTTTATCTTCTCAACAATCTCACAAAAATCACCTGCTAGTTTACGGGTCCAGCAAATTGCATTCACTTCTCCTTTAAATGGTGTAGAAACAAGGTCACGAAAATTTGTGACAAACTGAATTTGATTGCCTGCCGGAGATAAATCTATCATCCTCATTCTTGTTGTCTGTCAACTATATAATTCAGTTCAGTTACCCCGCAAGTAAATTGATGAGTAGTCAATAGCTTTAGCTGTATTTTATCTTTGATGTCTGTAAACAGTGGAATGCCCCGTCCAAGAATAATTGGATTTACAAATAACCAATAGCCATCAATTAAGTTCAGTTGCATCAGTGCATGTGTTGCTGTAGGGCTGGCAAAAAGCAAGATGTCTTTACCTTCCTGTTGCTTTATTTCACTTATCCTGTCCAAAATATTTCCGCTGATAATTTCTGTGTTAGTCAAACCTTCGTTTTTCATCGTCTTTGACAAAACAATTTTATGAACTTTGGCATACCACTTTGAATGTTCAATATCGTGCCTGGTGGCTGTGGGCTTGTCTGCTGCGGTAGGCCAGTAACTTTCCATCATCTGATAAGTTACCCGACCATATAATGCGGTATCGCCTTCACTTATCCGCTTACCCACATAACCAAAAAGCTCTTCATCCGCTTTAATCCAGTCCATTTCTCCGTTTGGCCCTGCTACAAAGCCGTCAAGCGAAAGGTGCATAAATGAAATTATCCTTCTCATACAGTTTTATTTTTTATTGCCTTCTATGGTTTGTTAAGTCTCTTTGCAATACGCGCAAACCTATTCAACTTTCGCGGCTTATCCTCCTTTACACCCATCCATCCCATTCGTTCAAACGGTCTAACCTGGCTTCCAGCAAACTGGTTAATTCCACTTTCAGTAATTTTGCTGATGAATGGAAACGTTGGAAACAGAAGAAAGAAAACCCTCGGCCCGGAAAGGAATTCGGTTTTCTACTGCCCGCTATTATTTTGAGAAAGGGCTGATGGCGGTCCAGGATCTTTTGCCCGATGATTCGTTTTGGTTTAAGAATTACTTTATCGAATTAAACGAATTCTTTCTAGCAGGGGCCGATAAACAAAAGCCGCATATTAAGCTGGTTCAGTTTTCCGACCTTCACCTCAAAACTATCAGCGGCAGGCTCAAACAAACAGTGGCAAAAGTAAATTCCATGCAGCCCGACCTTATTTTTTTTACCGGTGATTCGGTGGATAACACGGTCTATTTGCCGGTGTTTGAAAACTTCATGCAGCTGTTCGACAAGCGCGTACAAAAAATTGCCATTCTCGGCAACTGGGAGATACACGGAGGTGTGGATGTTAAGCGCCTTCGAAAAATATATACCGATAACAACTGCCTTTTATTCATTAACGCTACCCGTCAATTCACGTTCAAAAATAAAACCGTTTCCATCACCGGCATTGACGACTCTTATGCTGGCAATGCCGACTTTCAGGCTGCCGTTAAGGATTATAAAAAAAGCGATTACCACATTGTGCTGTCACATTGCCCGGAGCACAGAGATATCATCTCAACCCAGCTCACCGACCAAATACCTGTCGACTTTATCCTCTCGGGACACACGCATGGCGGCCAATTGAACTTTTTGGGATTAACACCCCAATTGCCAATAGGCAGCGGTAATTACCTCAGCGGCTGGTATAACCATACCGCTCCTCCCCTTTATGTTTCAAAAGGCCTCGGAACAAGTATCCTCCCTTTGCGCCTAGGCTGCAAGGCCGAAATAGCGGTATTCAATCTGGAAGCTTAGCCCGCCCGATATTTCCCCTTCGGCACTCCACCTTAAAACGCTACCTTAGCTTTATGTCCTTCCATTTTTACAACAGCATAATGGTTTCTTACTTTATCACCTTTACCATATGCCACTGAATATAAACACTAGCAGAATGGCAAAGCGCAGGGTCCTTTCAATGCGCTATCGCTTGCCGAAGGAAAACCTTCGCAGATTAACGCGCAGCTTGTTATTTATTATAGCAAGCTGCGCTTTTTGCTTAAATACACGAGCTCAGGGTTTTAATAACCGTTATATAGATGTAAGACCAGCAATGCAATACGCAGGTTTATCCCTTAAGGATTCCGATTTCTATACTATTGGTGTTACTACCAGAATGACTGCACCTTATATACCTAAGGTTATGTGGAGTAAAATTAGTGGAGAAGGACTGTTACAAAGTTATTTCGTTTACGAGGATAGCAACTACAATGAGTATGGAGCGTTCTTAAATGCTTTAGTTGAGGAGAATGATTCTATTGTCAAAGTGTTGGGCTACGTGGCAGATACAATAAACGTTTATCCTGTTCTTCGGACAATCAATTATGCGGGCGAATTGAAAAGAGCTACAATTTACCCTGACTCAACAACAGATTTTGTAAGAGGAGACTATATGACAAAAGATAACAATGGCAACTATTATCTTGGTTGTAATACCCAATATTCTAACGGAAGTACAGACTGTAATATTGTAAAAGTAAATGGTAGTGATTCAGTTTTATGGAATAAAAAATATGGAGCCGGTCCTCCATTATGGGACGATCTAACTTCTATAACTCCACTTACTAATGGAAATGTAATGGTTGGAAGTTGGACGTATAACCCTTACACTTTACCAAACATGCACAGCCATACCTGGCTTTTTGAAATTGACGACAACGGTACGGTAGTAAGGCAATGGCTTGATAGCGACAGTACTATGGAAGCTAAATCGCTGAAACAAACAAGGGATGGAGGGTTTATTTATGCTTCAAAAAGGATAATTGAACAAAACATAGGTGATGCACTTTGCCACACAACAGTTATTAAGTTAGATAGCATGTTTGGCAAACAATGGGGGTGGGAAGGCACTATGCTAATGAGTTCATCCTTGGGTATAACAGATATTGAAGAATTGCCGGATGGCGATTTTATAGTTTGCGGCAATGGCAATTATCTCAACCCAACTTATAATATACTAAGCGTATTCATAATGAAATTGAGAAGTGACGGCAACGTGATTTGGAAGAATGGCTATACAGCAATGGACACTAATGGAGTAGAAAATTTTTTGAATGATATAGATGTTTTACCTGATGGCAGTTATGTAGCAGTGGGTTATGTAAATTTACCTTCTTCGGTACAGCCGACACAAAGGCAACAGGCTTGGATGTTAAAGATTGATAGCAACGGATGTGTTATAGAGAATTGCTTGGTGGGGGTAGAGGAGCCTAGCCACGAGCCCCAACCCACAAGACAAATACAGGTTTACCCTAATCCTTTCACCGCTGATGTTTCTATTGTTTTGAAAGAAGAGAATTTGAAAGAAGCAACTTTTGTAATTACCAATACACTTGGCGAAGTGATATACCGCAAAGAAGAAAACAACTTAGCCAGTAACTACACCAAGGTGCTTGACTTAAGCTACCTGCCAAGCGGGGTTTATTTTGTGCAAGTGCAAAGCATGAATACTACTGTAAGTAAAAGAATAGTAAAGGAGTAAAAATTGTGAGGGTTCTGTTTATTTAAATTACGAACTGCTGAAATATGGTATTCCGATGAATATGAACAATAGCAGAATGGCAAACCGCGGCTCCCTTCCACCCATCAGGCATTACAAATGACACCCTTCGCGGACTCAGGTTTACAGAAAAAGAAGGTTGTATTTACACCTGCCACAGGCGTGGCCACCTTAGCTAGACGTCTAGCCGCCACAACTACACGTGCGGCAACCACGGCCACACACCTGGCAACCGTTACTGCACGTGTAGCAACCATCGCTACACATCTAGCCGCCATTGCAGCACATCTGGCAACCGTTACTAGACGTGTGGCAACCACGGCCGCACGTATAGCCGCCATTGCTACACGTCTAGCAAGCACTACTTTATGTGTGGCAGCCTTACCTAGACACAAATTTTCAAGATTCTAGCTATTTCTTAACCATACAACCCCACACTACTAAGTATTAAGCGCACTTACCCGCCTAAATGTCGAAATCGGACAGGTATCAGTAAAATCTTAATAGATGTAAAAAGCCTCGCCAACGCGGGGCTTTTTTATGGAATTAATTTTAAGGATGCATCTTTGAAGCAAATACTGAATATGAAAAAATCAATCATCGTTTTGCCTATCCACCTTTTGCTTATGCTGGGTGCGCTCTCTACCTTATCTGCACAAACTTCGTTGCCGATAAAAAAAGTAACCGTGTTTAAAAACGCTACTGCCATGCTGGTAAAAGAAGGCAACGCAGCTGTAAAAGACGGAAGCGTTGGTCTTGCCATTCCTGAGCAAACGCTTTTTGGCGCCTTTTTTATTGGCAGCGGTAAAGACAATGCCGTAAAAAACGTAGTGTTTAAGAACGATACCCTGAAAAGGAAAAGTCCAAGCACTTCGGTTTGGCAGTTTCTGGCGGGTAACGTCAATAAGGCTGTTACCATTGCCTACACTCCTACCCAGGGCATTGATAAAACCGTGTCGGGCAAGGTGCTCAGCTACGACCTGTATTCGGGCATCATGAAGTTTGCTGCCGATGGAGGCAAAACCATGGTAATGAATGTGAACCAGATTTATCAGGCCGACTTTAAAGAAGACCCTACAAACTTTTACATGGCCGATAGCATTAAGCGCATGATGGTGCTTAAGCCCGAAAAAGCTGCCGACAACATTGCCCTGCAGGAAATTTACATGACAGGAGGCATTAACTGGATACCTTCTTATTACCTTAAACTGAAAGATGATAAAAGCGCCCGGCTTGAAATGAAAGCTACCGTTGAGAATTATGCCGAGGATTTGAAAGATGCAGAAACAGAACTGGTGGTAGGCGCTCCGCAAATGAGCTACAGCGGAAAGATGGACCCTATGACCTACGATTATTTAACGGTGAGCGGCAATGTGGGGCGTGGTGGCTATGCTGCCAAATCATACCTGCAAAGCAATGCCATGGCTGCCGATGGACTGGAGATGGCCGAAAAAGTTTACTTCGACAATAGTTTCTCCACCGAAGGCGAAAAGATGGGCGACATGTATATCTACAAACTCGGAAAGATTACACTGCCCAATCAATCGAAAGGGAGCTTCCCCATTTTTGCAGGCAACGTAGATTACAAGGATAAATACGAAGGCACCGTTCATGATATTACCAACTACTTCAATAACCGCTTTGTTCCGCAGGACGAAAGGATATTCGATATTTTCCATTCGCTGGAAGTAAAGAACACTTCCTCTGTTCCGCTTACCACGGCTTCGGTAATGGTGTTGAATGAGAAAGATCAGTTTGTCGCGCAGGATGAATTGAAATATACACCTGTAGGTTCTACTTCAAACATTCGCCTTTCGAAGGCTATTGATATTATCATGAAAAACTCGGAAGATGAAAAGAACCGCGAAGACAATGCGAAGAAGATTGGCAAAGTAACTTACAGCAAGGTAATATTGAAAGGAAGTGTAAACGTGGATAATTTCCAGAACAAAGAAGTAACCGTGAGTATTACTAAGTCGTTAAGCGGAACTGTATTAGCCCAAAGCGATGGAGCCAAGGTTACCAAGGTGAATTCTTACAACTACATTAATCCCAATTCAAACATTAAGTGGGAAGTAAACCTTAAAGCCAACGAAAAGAAAACGTTGACTTATGAGTATGAGGTTTATTTTGTTCCCTAGGCTGAACAAAGGCAACGGGAAATAACGGAACGGTTATTCCGGCAGTACCTGCTTAAAGATGTAGTAGAACACAGCGCCCATTGCCCCCGAAACCGGAATGGTGAGTATCCATGCCCAAAGAATATCGAAAGTAACACCCCACCTTACAGCCGAAATACGCTTGGTAAGTCCTACACCCATGATAGAGCCGGTAATCGTATGCGTAGTTGAAACGGGAATACCTAAGTTTTCGGTAGCAAAGAGGGTAATGGCTCCGGCTGTTTCGGCAGCCACACCTTCAAAAGGGGTAAGCTTGGTAATGCGGCTGCCCATAGTTTTTACAATACGCCAGCCACCGGTTAAAGTACCTAAGCCAATTGCGGAATAGCAAGCAAGTACCACCCAATGAGGAATGTCTTTTATTTTGCCGTCAACCACAGTCACACTTATCCATTTAGGTATAGCTGTAGGGTCTATTCCCGATTGGCTCACATACACCATCATGGTGGCAGCAATAATTCCCATTACTTTCTGCGCATCGTTACCGCCATGGCCAATACTGAACAAAGCCGATGAAAGCAATTGCGCCCGCTTAAACCAGGCATTCATCTTAAACGGGTTCGATTTTCGACAGGACCATAGCAACAGGATAGCAGTGAAATAGGAAAGGGTTAACCCTATAAGCGGAGCTAATACAATGAACGATACTGTTTTAATAACCACCGCTTTGTTCACCACACTAAATCCGGCATGCGCAATGGCAGCCCCTGCAAACCCTCCCATAAGTGTATGCGATGAACTGCTGGGGATACCTGCCCACCAGGTAAGTAAGTTCCATATAATAGCAGCTACCAGCCCGGCAAAAATTACAGTAAGCGTAATGGAATCGGGGTTTACTGTTTTAGCAACGGTATCGGCTACTTTAAACTCCGATATCCAGTAAGCTACCACATTAAAAAAGGCGGCCCAAATAACCGCCTGAAAAGGAGTGAGTACCCGGGTTGAAACAATGGTGGCAATTGAATTGGCAGAATCATGAAAGCCATTGATAAAATCAAAAACCAAAGCTAACGCCAGGATGAAAAGGAAGAGTTCGAACATCTACGACTAAGAGTTTTTCACGATTATAGTTTCAATCACATTCGCCACGTCTTCACATTTATCAGTAGCTGTTTCCATGTTCGACAGAATCTCCTTTATCTTCATTATCTCAATAGCGTCCTTCTCGTTCTCGAATAACTCTGCAATAGCAGTATCAAACACATCATCGGCATGGTTCTCTAAACTGTTGATACGAACAATAGCTTCGCGCACTCTAACCTGGTTGGTTGTACTCTGCATGTTCGAAACAGCCACATGAATTTCCTTGGCAGACTGTTCAATAATTTCACATAGCTTTTTCATAGCTGCCGAAGTTTCAACTATTTTGTAGGTATTCAGCCGCTTAGCCGAGCCATCTATGTAATCTACAATATCATCCAGCGAGGATGCGAGGTATGAAATATCCTCCCGGTCGAAAGGGGTAATAAAATTGGTACTCAACTCGGTAAAAATCTGGTGGGTAAGCTCATCTCCCACATGCTCCAGGTCACCTATCCTCTTCATCAGCTCGGGCCTCTTTTCGTAAGGAGCATTCACCATTTCCGAAAAGGTTTTTGAAATCTCTACCAGGTTGTCTGATGACTGTGCGAA
>JAZKEP010000072.1:0-7749 GCA_040387015.1 Bacteroidota bacterium | reverse complement strand
TTGGGAATAGACTTCTAAACCCTAAGCATTCTCAAAATTCTCAAAGGAGTTTATTTGCTGCCTCCATTCATTCAAAAGTAATGGTTCAAGAAAGTTGGTGAAGTTATAACCACAACCCTTCAACAGCCTGTTTTTTTATTTTCGAAACATGATACAATGGCAACTCAAACTATTTAAGCAGCTATCGGTTGAAGAACTATATGCTGTGATGCAATTACGGCAACAGGTTTTTATAGTTGAACAAAACTGCCCTTATTTAGATGCTGATGGAAAAGATTTTCACTCACACCATTTGATGGGTTACCTGGGTAACGAGTTGGTTGCTTATGCGCGATTAGTAACTCCGGGTATCAGTTATAAGGAGGTTTCTATTGGCAGGGTTGTTACTTCTTTCAAACACCGAAAGAAAGAATTTGGAAAACACTTATGCTGCAGGCAATTGCAGAAATCGAAAACTTGTATGGCAAGGTTCCTATCCGAATTGGAGCACAACAGTATCTCAAAAAGTTTTATGAAGAATTTGGGTTCCGGGATTTGGCCGAGCATTATATGGAAGATGGCATTCCGCATATTATAATGTTGAAAGGAATGTAAGTTTTTCATCATTTGCAGATTACCCGTTTGTTTGGTTTGCTACAATCCATTACACTTGCCTAAACTTCAAAGCATGAAAAAGTATTTTCTTCTTCTTTTATCTTTTTATCTCCTGTCTTATACTGCTTCCTCTCAGCAGAAAAATGTAAAGACCAAGCGCCCTCCGGTTGATTTCACGAAGTTTGTTTTAGTGGAAGGCGGTACTTTCAAAATGGGAACCGATAAGCCGGTGGAAAAAGCCGAAAGTCCCGCTCACCAGGTAACTTTGAAAAGTTTCTATCTGGCTAAAACCGAAACTACCTTTGAGGATTACGACAGGTTTCTGTATGAAACGCAAAAAGACACACTTCCTTATGGCACTTGGGGACGGGGAAAGCAACCCGCTATATATGTAAGCTGGCTGGATGCTGTTTCGTACTGCAATTGGCTGAGCGAAAAAGAAAAGCTCTCTAAATATTACGCTATTAATAAAACGGACGTAAAGATAATTGACACTGCCCAGGGTTATCGATTACCGACTGAAGCCGAATGGGAGTTTGCAGCGCGTGGCGGCAACAAAAGCAAGGGAACTTTTTTTGCAGGCAGCAACCAGGTAAGCGAACCCGCCTGGTACGTAGATAATAGTGATGCAAAGAGTCATCCTGTGGCGCAGAAAATTGCAAATGAATTAGGGTTATATGACATGACAGGGAATGTATGGGAATGGGTATGGGATTGGTACGATGGAGGTTATTATAAATCATCTCCGGCAAATAATCCGAGTGGTCCTGCTGCAGGAAATTATCGCGTGATGCGCGGAGGAGCCTGGTATAATTATGGAAACTATGCCACTGTTTATACCCGTCAAAACAACCATGTTGGGTTCCGTCAAAATAGTGTCGGTTTCCGAGTAGCAAGGCCCTATTTTGAGGAGCCAATTGTGAAGGAAACTAAATAATCGTTAAATTCAATTATTAATTTACCTTTGTTACCGTTTTTGAAATTGTTCTGAGGTGCAGTATCATTTGCTTCCAAGATTTGATACTAAACCGAAGGCTTTTTCAAGAACGTATTTTAAACAGTTTTTTTTAATCTTTATTTTTTAAACAATGAACATTTACGTAGCAAACATCAGCTTCCGTGCATCGGAAGGACAGTTGAAAGAACTTTTTCAACAATTTGGAGAGGTATCTTCAGTTAAAATTGTAACCGACCGCGATACCGGTCGTAGCCGTGGCTTTGGCTTTATCGAAATGCCAAATGATTCTGAAGGCCAACAAGCTATCGCTCAATTGAACGGTACTGAATTCGCAGAAAGAAATCTAGTGGTAAACGAAGCACGTCCATCTAACAAGTAGTAGATCATTTTATTGATTTATACTAAAGCGTTCCGAGCAATCGGAACGCTTTTTTGTTTTAGGCATTTCTATTTTTTCCTTGAAGCCATCAATTCATTGTATTTGGCTAAGTACTCATCCGCCAGCTTTATATTTCCTTTGTTGCGGTGAGAAACTGAAAGGTTCAGGTAAGCAGCAGGGTAATCAGGGTTCAATTGAATTAACCTCTCAGACGTAGCAATGGCTTCGTCAAACCTTCCGCTCAGGCCATACGCCACTCCCAGATCTTCAAAATACAATTCCACTTTCGGATTCAACGCAATGGCTTTTTGCAGGTAAACAATTGCCATGTTCAGGTTATTAGCAACCTTTCCGAATCCTGTACCTATTTGGTAATAGTCAGACGCAGTAGCAGGACGGATAAGCTCTCCCTGTTTCAACCAATACTCAACTGAATCAGGTTGATTTAACTTGGCCAATACCTGCGCCAATAAGAACCGGCTATCTGCCACTTCGGGTTTAAGTTCAATGGCTTTTAATAAATGCTCTTTTGCCTTAGGCAAAACATTTGTTTCATTACAAACAACACCTAAGTTAAAGGAGGCATCGTAATAGCCCCCTACCCGGTAAGCAGCAGCTTTTTCGTAGATGGGTATCACTTCTTCGGGCTTACTGGTTCGCTTATAAACAGCATTGCCCAGCAGCAACCATGCATTGGAATGCGTTTGATAAACCCTTATGGCTTCTTTCAAATGCGCAATGGAAGAATCGAGCAGCATATTTCGAATAGATGAATCGGGAAGCATGTTAATGGAATTCAAATCCTCGCTGGTAAGGCTACTATTCAAATCGCTGAAAATGGTTTTAATCATTCCGCTATCGCGCATAGCCCGAATATCCGTGTCGGCAGCTTTGGTAAGATCCCCGCCCAAAGAAGTTTGAACTTTAGCTGAGTTTATGCTGTATTTAGCATCTCTGCGAAAAAGATAAAAGCTGTCTTTCCAATCGTAGTTACGCGTGAACGTTTTAATGGAGTAAAGCGAAAGCACCAGTAAAAATATGGCAGTAACCGCTTTCGGATTTTTGACATACCGTAAAAGAAGGTAAGCCGCCAGTATACAAAAGCCGAGAGAGCTCATATAAATGAAACGTTCATTCATGAGCACCCCTACCGTGAAGAGTATATTAGAAGCAATAGAAAAAGTGATGAAGTAAAACAGAATGGCGAACGATGGAATTGTTTTTTTCTTGAGATTGATCAACGCGTAAACCAAAAGGCCGCCATTTACAAGGAAAGAAAGAATGAAAGGAAAATCATTAAAGTCAATGTAAGGAATCTGGTTGAAGTAATAATCGTGGGTTAGGGGATGCGGGAATATTAATAACTTGAAATAGTATAGGAATGTGAGAAAGGTAGTAGCATATCGCTGCGAAGTAGTTGCCAGCAAAAACGGGTTATTAAGAATTTCAGGAGATTCTTGTGTAAGTCCTGCCTGAGTAAATTGACTTCTTAGAATAAGAAATAAAGCTGCCGGAATAAGATACAGTCCAACTGTAATTGCGTAATCCTTCAGTTTAAGATTCGTGAAGAAGTAGTATGTAAGAGGAATGACCGCAAAAAAGGTAATCGCATTTTCTTTGGAAAGAAGAGCTACAAAGAAAATAGCCATCCCCCAAACCAGATGCATTATATTTTTTGTCTTCGCATACTTTATTGCTGCCAGAAGGGATAGCAGCGAAAACAGCATACACATTACCTCATCGCGTCCTTTCACGTTGGAAACCGCTTCGGTATGCATAGGGTGAGCAGCATATAACATCGTAATGATAAAAGGAAGTGACAGATAAAATGGAGCACCCTTTTTCTGAGGAAGTATCAGCGCCAATAAATAATAAAGTATCAGGCCGGTAAGCGCAAACAGTAAAATATTTACTGCGTGATTTAGGGGGGGAAACAGATAAGGGTCGCTATCACCCATAATCACATTCTTATCGTTTAGCTCTCCGCGCTTGTCTCCCTTTATCCATCGTGAAATTTCATACTCAATGGTTATAGTTACCATGCTAAGTGGACGATAGCGTCCGCCACTCACTAATTTTGCTCCGCGCTCACCGAAGAACCCTTCAAACATATCATGGGTAAAATGATCCTTAATGCCGGCAAAACCCTTTTTAGTGAATTTATTATCCGTAAGTACAATGGTATCGTCAATAGCATACTTATTCCAAAGTGTGTTGGAATAAATCAGAATAGAGAAAAGAAAAATAATTACGTAAGGAGCCCAACCGGGAAATTGAAAACCTGGTTTGCTGACTACCGGTTGTTCAACAGCTATTGCTTGTTGCTTCGTGCTTGTTGTTTGTTGCTTCTTCTGTTTTGCCACAGTTCAAAAATTTATTTTCAAAGTAAAAAACAATTACCGCGAATATAACTTCCTAACGGAATATGAAACCATTATGATAATGAAAGATGGAATCCAAATCCAGATGAATTCACTTTTTAAAACACGCCAGCCCCATTCACTAAAAAAATTTGCCACGCCTATGGGGGAAACCCTTATCGGACGAAATGGGAAAAAGAAGCGGGTATTGTCAAAAGGCGCAAAAAATGCAACACCCAGTCCTCCCGTTGTCATGGCATCCAGAAAAGCATGAGAAGCGGTGCATAAAAAGAAAAATGCAAATAATGCAAACCACCTTTTACTAAGTCTTTGTTCTTCACGATAGAAGAAAAGGGTACCCGCAAGTGCTAAAAAAACTGCGAAAAATAATGAATGTGTAATACCGCGATGTCCCCAAACACTTTCATAAGGTATTCCGAATTTAAAGGCAATCACATCGGCATCGGGAATTACTGCGCAGAAAACTCCGAGCAGCCAGATTTTTTTATCAATGTTCCTTATGCTAAATAGTTTGCCGATAGCAAGCGCTGCAACGGCATGTGAAAAGGCTGAAGCCATTAAATTAGTTTATATCTCTTTCCGGGTAAAGAAACAATAATGTTGTTCATCTCCATCTCCAGCAGCGTAGCAGCCAGCATGCTTACATCTATTCCGGTTTCTGTAACTATTTCGTCAATTGCGGGTTCTGCCTTTTCATTCAGCAGGTTATAAATAGTTTGTTCGTTCTCCGAAAGAATCAGAGCCAGCTGCCGCTGCTGTTTCTTCGACTTTGAATCTGTTGCTTCCTGTTTCCAACTCATTTCAGTTAATAAATCTTCTCCGCTTTCAATCATCTTTGCTTTGAAGGTTTTAATAAGAAAATTGCATCCTGCGCTATACTTATCAGTTGCTTTGCCGGGGAAAGCAAATACATCGCGGTTATAAGAGTTAGCAATATTGGCGGTAAGCACTGCACCACCTTTTATCGCTGATTCAATCACAACAATGGCATCGGAAATTCCTGCTACAATTCTGTTTCGGTTTGGAAAATTGCTGGGGTGCATGTCATTGCTGCTGGTGTACTCCGTTAATAAGCCTCCGCATTCTACCATTTTTTTAGCTGTTGGTTTGTGCTGTGAGGGATAAATGGTGTTCAACCCATGCCCAAGCACTCCTACCGTTTTCAAATTGTTCTCAAGAGCGGCATTGTGTGAAGCTATATCAATTCCGTAGGCTAATCCACTTACTACTAAAACATTCTGAGCCGAAAGTTCAGCTACTAATTTCTTTGTTACCTCCTTGCCATAAGCAGTTGCTTTTCTTGTGCCTACAATCCCAACAACTTTATTCGCATTCAAATCGGCATTGCCTTTATAGTAAAGCAGAACAGGCGAATCATTACAGTTTTTTAAGCGCTGCGGATATTCTTTGTCTGTGAAGAACAGCATATTGATTTTGTATTCCTCTACAAACTTTAACTCTGCTTCTGCTTCTTTCAATACATCAGCGCTTGCAATTCCCTCTGCCCTATCAGCACCAATGGAAGGAATTTTCTCCAGTTTAGCTTTCGATGTTTTAAAAACAGCTTCTGCACTTCCGCAATAAGCTATCAGGTTCTTAGCAACCACATCTCCTACGTTGGGCAACAGCGTAAGGGCAATTTGATAAAGTTGTTCGCTGGAACTGCTATTCGGCAAAACCTGTTTATTTTGAGTTTCAAATGTATAAAGGAGAAGCAGTTTTAGAAATGAGAAAATTATTCCTGCTGATACTTTCTATTTGCTGTCAACTTGCAATAGTCAACGGTCAGCCTTACTCCGATAGAGGACCCAACAACAACTTCCGTTCTTCCAACAATCCTTTGTACTGGGAAAACAAAAAGCCTTTCGAAGGATACTGGCAGCAGGATGTTCATTACCAAATAAAAGCATCGCTCAATGATAGTAGCGGAATTATTACAGGGCAAGAGGAACTCACTTACTTCAATAACTCTCCCGATACACTTTACTTCGTTTACTTCCATCTTTATCAAAATGCTTTTCAGCCGGGTTCTTACTTAGATAATTTGCAGGAGAACAATGATGTGCACCCGCACTACGGTAAATACGAGAAGAAGAAACAGGGGATTTTAATTGACAGTATTCAAAGCAAGGAGAAGAATTTACAAACACTACAGGACAATACCATTCTGAAAGTTTTTCTTAACGAGCCGCTTCCTCCTACTACTTCGACAGTATTTTCTATGCGGTTCAGAACGTTTTATGACAGCGGCTCCACGCGCAGAAGAATGAAAACTTTTAAAGCTTCGGGCTTTAAGCATTTCAACGGCTGCCAGTGGTATCCAAAAATTTGTGTGTATGACCGCAAGAGCGGATGGAACACCGACCAGCACATGAACCGCGAATTTTATGGCGACTTCGGAACGTTTGATGTGGACCTTACTTTCCCGCATAATTATATTGTAGAAGCTACCGGTGTTTTACAAAACGAAAGCGAAGTGTTGCCCGATACTTTAAAGAAGAAACTCGACATCAAAAATTTCAAAGACAAGAAATGGGATGCTAAACCCGATACGATTATTCCATATATAAAAGGAGAAACCAAAACCTGGAAGTATCATGCGGAGAATGTGCATGATTTTGCTTTTACGGCCGACCCTACTTACCGTATTCATGATACGATTATTTACCCCGGGAGAAAAAATGGCGAAGGGGTTCGTTGCGTAGCCATTGTTCAGGAATCACATGCCAGCGGATGGCAGAATGCTGCGGAGTATCTCGCCAGAATTATTACGGTGTTCAGCCGCGACTTTGGTGTGTATGAATATCCGAAGATTGTAGTGGCCGATGCTGCTGATGGTGTAGAGTATCCGATGATTACAATGGATGGCGGACGCGACCCATCCTACTACGGCTTGCTGGTGCATGAAGTAGGACACAATTGGTTCTACGGAATGATTGGCAACAATGAAACGTATCGTGCAATGCTGGATGAAGGTTTCACCCAGTTTCTGACTGCATGGGGCATGGAGGCGCTGCATGGTGACACCATTCCTTACACGTTCGACAAGAAAACGAATTGGTATTACAAGCGCTTCTTTGAGACAACCAATGTGCGCGATAGCAAATGCTATCTCAGCTATTTGAGCGATGCCATTCGCTATGAAGATTCGCCATTGAATACGCACAGCGATGGATTTAATGGTGCGCTGGGCCAAGGTGGCGGCTACCGGCATGTGTATGGCAAAGCCGCTACCATGCTTTATAATCTGCAATATGTTTTAGGTGATTCCCTTTTCAGCGCGGCAATGAAAAATTATGTAGCGCAATGGAAGTTTGTGCACCCGTATCCTGAAGATTTTCGCAATTCAATTATTCAATTCACACATGTTGATTTGAATTGGTTTTTTGATGAGTGGATGGAAACCACCAAGAACATTGATTACAAAATCGGAAGGA
>JAZKEP010000071.1:16397-19935 GCA_040387015.1 Bacteroidota bacterium | reverse complement strand
GTTTGAAAGCAATCCAAAATTTTCAGCAAACAAAGTGGGAACACGATAGCCTCTTCCAGCAGAAACGCGCAGACTAAAATCGTATAGAATATTCCATTTGATGTTCATCCGGGGAGAGGCAAACGCTCCGTATAAATTATGGTAGTCCAGACGAACCCCTCCAACCAACATTACCTTCTTATCTGTGCCAAAGTTTAAATTGGTTTCACCGAATATCCCCGGAACAAGTTCCATTCTCTTTCTACTGAAAGTGTCAAACTCCTCCGTTACATAATCCGTTTGAAAAGATGCTCCGGCTTTTATGGAGCTTTCCTGTTCGCCAATTTCTTTCTGATAAATAACATTTACATAGCCGAAGTGCTCGAGACCGTTGTAACTTCTCCTTCCTATGTTTCCGTATTGCTTATGATAAATGTATTTATACTGAATGCCGAGATAGTCTTCGTTTTTAAGATTGAATCCTGTCTTTGCAAATGCTTCAACACGGTTTGTGCGTAGGCGCAGGCCCCAGGCGTTTTGTGCGTTTACATTCTCTGAAGGTTTAAAATGAGATGACCCACCGGTTCTGTCTTCCAGGTTAGCAGCAACCGCAAGTAGTACCATTCCCCCATTCGGATTACTGTAGGTTGCGCGATGAAGAAGATTGAGGTTCTTTACCAAAGGATTATCAATATAATGGTCCTTATTAAAATCCATCTTCAGCCAGTTATATTGACCATGAAGCGAAGTAAGAGTACTCCACTTCTCATTTATCTTAGTGGCCGAAATAATATTCAACTCAGTTCGCATATCCTGATTAAGGAAAAGATTTACAAACAAACGGTCAGTTATTTGTGGTTTCTTCAGCTCCACATTTATCTGACCCGTCATCCCTTCGTAGCCATTAACTACACTACCTGCCCCTTTATTTACCTGTATGGAACTCATTAGCGGGCCAGGTATATAGTTCAACCCAAACGTATTTCCAAGTGAACGGATAGAAGGAATATTCTCAATCATGATTTGCGTGTACATACCATCCAGACCCAACATACGAATCTCTTTTGCACCCGAAACAGCATCGCTGTAACTTACATCTACCGTAGCAGAGTTCTCAAAACTCTCACTGAGATTGCAGCAGGCATCTTTCACCAAATCTGCCGAAGTGATAACCTCCACATTCATAGGAGTCATCTCAAGTTTAGTTGCTTTCCTGGCGTTTACTTCCACAGCTTTCATTACTAACGGCCGTAACGAAATGGTGAGCATTGAATTTCCCCTCAGATAAGTAGTGTCGGTTTTGTAGCCTAAAGAAGAAACAACCAGCGCATCTTTTTCAGGGTCGGCAGTTATAATGAACATCCCTTTATCGTCTGTAGTAGTCGCGGTGGTGGTATTCATTACCCCGACCACCGCATTTATTATGTAACTTTTTTTGCCATCAGGCAATTCTTCAATCACGTATCCGTGAATCGTCTGCGAATAGGAGCAGGCGACAACAGATAAGCAATAGAAAATAGAAAATAAGTACTTCATTCCTCAAAAATTTAAACTCCTAATCTGCTGATGAGATTTTGAAGTTTGTTCAACAATAAATTTAAATCTGAATTTCCCCTTCAGGGGATTCGGAAGAATTTTAAATGCGGAACACCTGAGTGAAACGAATATCATCTTTGCCCGGAAGCAAAGGAGGAGGTGAGTTGAAGAATGAGTTGGTGACAAAAGTAGAAGCATAAACAGCAAACAACTTGATTTCTGTGGTTACTTCTTTTACTGCTTCATCTACTGCAAGTTTAATTTCATTGTTAGGGAAAGACTGCTTAACATACTTTGCTGAAATGGAACAGCAAGACATTTTCCCCAAAGCGCAATTCTTTTTTTCCTCAGTCGCTTTTTTAGCGCAGCAACTTTTTGTTGCATCCGCTTCGTTAGCACAGGAATGGTTAGGTGCGTAAAGGCTAAGAGATGTATGGTTTGATTTGAAACAGGTATGAGCATAAATCATTTGTCCGCTGTCGGCAAACAAAATAAGAAAGGTGATAAAAAAAGTAATCACGCGCTTTGCAAGCATATTGCGAAGATAGAGTATAATTTTTATCACATGAACGTTTGGCAGAATTTATGAATCTTTGGGGCGATGGAAATAAATCTGATGCTGGGTTATACGGGGGCCTTTGCTACAGGATTAATACTCGGATTACTCGGTGGGGGAGGTGCCCTACTCTCCATACCGGTTCTAGTGTACTTCTTTCACCTTGAAGCTTCGGTAGCAACCGGTTATTCCCTTTTCCTGATTGGTATAGCAGCTTCCTCAGGCGCTTTACAAAACATCCGCAAAAAAATGGTGGACTATAACGCTGCCCTCTATTACGGCATCCCCTCGGTTGTCACCGTTTATATATTCCGGAGATTTATCATTCATGAATTGCCGGATACCATCTTCATTTTAGGTAGTTTTTCTCTTAGTAAGAATAACCTAATTCTTTTCCTTCTCACCTTAGTAATGTTTGGTGTGGCCTATAAAATGATAGGGTCAAACGGAGAAGATATAAAGGATGGAAAGCGCTCAGTCAATCATGTAATGCTGATGGTATATGCGGTAATTATCGGTTGCTTTTTGGGCTTGGTGGGGGCCGGTGGGGGATTCCTGATGACCCCTGCGCTGATTTATTTTGCCAACCTGAATATGAAGAAAGCCATAGGCACCTCCTTACTTTTAGTAGCTATCAATTCTTTCATCGGCTTTCTGGGTGATCTTCATTCTGATATGCAAATGGATTGGAAATTTCTTCTTTTCTTCTCGGTGTTTTCAATAAGCGGTGTTGCAGCAGGGAATTATCTGGCACATTTTGCCAATAACCAAAAACTGAAAAAAGGTTTTGGCTGGTTTGTTTTGTTTACGGGTGTTTTAATTCTGGTAAAGGAGTTGTTTTTGAAATGAAAGAGACATTTAAACATACCTGCCTTGATACGCTCAAACACATTCCTGCTTTTTAATATTGTAAAACGATGAAAAATCTTCTCTGTCTATTTATTCTTTTGGCATGTAATTTTTCTAGTAACGCGGGTGAAGAGAGTAATTCAAGACCCGCTTCACCAAATCTTCGTATTCTTTCTTACAACATTAAAATGCTTCCGCGTTTTATCAAGCGCGAACATCATGCTCCGGTTAAACGCGCAAAAATGATTCCGGCACACATGGAAAATGAAAACCCTGACATTATTGTTTTTCAGGAAGCATTCGATAACGGTGCAAATCGTATTCTTAGAAAACGACTAAGACATTTATATTCCTATGCCATTGGCCCACTTAATAAAAAGCCGGGATTTAAGATAAACGGTGGAATTGTGATTTACAGCAAATTTCCAATCAAAGAACTTGGCTCCATTCAATACAGCCGTTGCGAAGATTTTGATTGCTGGTCGCGAAAGGGAGTGTTGTTAGTGGAAGTAAATGACGGACAGCGGACTTACCAGGTGGCAGGAACACACCTGAATGGAGGTGGCTCTTTAGATTTTAAGACAAGCGAGTTCCGTGAGATGGGCACATTGATGAAAC
>JAZKEP010000071.1:14492-16387 GCA_040387015.1 Bacteroidota bacterium | reverse complement strand
TCCGGCTCACTTGGCACCGGGGCCAGTGAACAGCGACTTTCTCATGACTGCTGAAAACAACCAAGAATTAGGTGCACCGCCAGCCGTAGAGATCGGTTCCTGAGGGTCAGGTGGCGGAGCGGGAGGGATTATAACATATCAAATTTTGATACGGCCTATTACAACAGCATGATTCAGCATCTGGATGCAGAGGATGGCCCGGTGACAGGTGTGATGTGTTATACTAACGACCACATCAACAACGACATGGAAAGACCAAGCACGGAACAAAACATTATTGATTACATTTTATATCGTGCTAATGGAGTAAGGCCGCAAATGATGAAACGAACAATCCGTTCGTATTGCGAGCGTTGGAGCAAGCAGCATGAAGATCTATCAGATCATTATGCATTGCTGATGGATTTGAAATGGTAAAATGAATTTTATCGGAACAAACTCTCTCCCATCATTTCTTTCGGCTTTTCAATTTCCATCAATTTTAAAACTGTAGGAGCAATATCTGCCAATTTACCATTGTGTAACGCAGGATGGAATTTACTATCAACTAAAAAGAAAGGCACCGGGTTTAAAGTATGTGCGGTATTCGGAGAGCCGTCATCATTAATCATATAGTCGGCATTGCCGTGGTCTGCGGTAATCAGAACAGCGTAATCTTTTGTCAGTGCCAGCTCGGTAATTTGTTTTACACAGTTATCTACTGCTTCGGCAGCTCTAATGGCAGCAGTAAAAACTCCTGTATGGCCAACCATATCAGCATTTGCAAAATTCAAACACACAAAATCGGGAGCCGTGGTTTTAATTTCTTCTAACACTTTTTCGGTAAGCAGATAAGCGCTCATTTCGGGTTGCAAATCATACGTAGCTACTTTAGGCGAAGCAGCCATAACCCTTTTCTCACCGGTAAATTCTTTTTCGCGACCACCGCTGAAGAAGAAAGTAACATGCGGATACTTTTCCGTTTCAGCTGCGCGCAACTGCGTTTTGTTGTTTTGCGAAAGAATTTCTCCGAGGGTTTTTGTCAGGTCATCATTATCGAAAATATTGGCTACGCCTTTAAACGTATGATCGTAAACGGTCATAGTGGTATAATGCAGCGAGAGCTTCTTCATTTCATATTCCGGAAAATCCTGTTGTGTAAGCGCTTTGGTAATTTCTCGGCAGCGGTCGGTGCGAAAGTTGAAACAAACCACTGCATCGCCTTCGCGAATAGTTTCAAAATCTTCGGTGCAGACAATCGGTTTTATAAACTCATCGCTTACTCCGTTAGCATAACTCTCTTCTACCGCCTTTAAAACATCATCAACTTTTTTGCCTTCACCTTTAACCAGTAAATCATACGCAAGTTTTACCCGCTCCCAGCGATTATCGCGGTCCATGGCATAGTATCTTCCACAAACGCTGGCAATTCTTCCCGCTGAGGTTTTAAGATGTTCTTTCAAGGCTGTCAAAAAACCAAGGCCGCTGTTCGGGTCGCAATCGCGGCCATCGGTAAAGGCATGAATAAAAACCTGTTCACGCGCCAGGCCGCTTTCATCGGCCATATCGCAAAGTGCTTTCAGGTGGTTGATATGCGAATGCACACCACCATCGGAAACAAGACCCATTAAGTGAAGCGGCTTGTTATTCTCCTTACAATATTTCAGAACAGCAACGAGTTTCTCGTTCTTCGCAAGATCACCGCTTGTTATAGCCTTATTTATTCGCACCAATTCCTGATAAACAATTCTTCCCGCACCAATATTTATATGCCCTACTTCGCTGTTACCCATTTGTCCTTCGGGTAGTCCAACCCACTCGCTGTGAGTAACTAACTCAGTATTCGGATAGTTTTTATACAAACTATCTACAAAAGGTGTGTCGGCCTGTGCAATAGCGCTTCTCTTCGGGTCAGG
>JAZKEP010000071.1:0-14482 GCA_040387015.1 Bacteroidota bacterium | reverse complement strand
CATTTGACCCTCCGGCAATCCTACCAGTTCGCCACAGGTAATTAGCTCCGTATTGGGATATTTATCATATAAAGAATCTACAAATGGAGTATTAGCATTGGCTATGGCATTGGCTGTAGGAACCTGTCCGTGTCCCCAACCGTCCATTATGATGAGGATAACTTTCTTATTCATGGGCGGCAAAGTTATTCGACTTTCTTATTTTTAACTATGAATTCAATCATTCATTCCTTGGCATGATATTCGACATAAACGCTTCACAAATTTTAGCCAAAATGAAAAGGAATTATTTGCGGGTTTTTTTGATGCTTGTTACTTCATGGTTCATGTTGATTAATGAGGTTCAGGCGCAAAGTTTTGACCACATTGCCAACGCTATTAAAAGCGGAAATGCTTCTGCTTTAGCTGCTGCGTTTCAGGGCAATGTTGAAATTACCATTAAGGAGTCGGGCAATTCATATAGTAAAAGCCAGGCGGAAATGGTGCTGAAAAATTTCTTCAATACGCATCAGCCTAAATCATTTGCTATTAATCATCAGGGAACATCGCCCGAAGGTTCAAGATATTTTATCGGTAACCTTTCTACTTCTACCGGTAATTACCGCACCTATGTGTATGCAAAAGCGGCAGGCGGAGCACTGGTTATTCAGGAAATAAGATTTGAAGAGCAGTAAAATAGTTGACGGTTGACGTTTGATAGTTACCGACAAACACAGAATACAAAAGCGGGTCATTACTGATTCGCTTTTTTTATAGCCCACCGCAAAGTTTATATTTGGTATAAATCTCCGCTTATGTTTTCCCGAAAAAAGTTTCTTAAACATTCGGCTGTCGCTACTGCTTCCTTATCTATACTGGAATGGATGCAGCCGGCACAGGCTGCGGAGCTAAAGCAGCATCTTGAAAAAGTTTCGGCACTCGACCCCGCTGCAGCGGCAAAGGATGA
This sequence comes from Bacteroidota bacterium, assembly GCA_040387015.1. Taxonomy (GTDB): domain Bacteria; phylum Bacteroidota; class Bacteroidia; order Chitinophagales; family LD1; genus Bog-950. Next base: position 13,536 of record JAZKEP010000071.1, on the reverse strand, counting down.
AGACTTCTGGAATTACATTCGCGAGCAATACACGGTTTCTCCCAATATCATCAATTTGAACAACGGAGGGGTTAGCCCGCAGCCCAAACCGGTACAGGATGCGCACATCCGTTTCTACCAGTATTGCAACGAAGCTCCCTCGTATTATATGTGGCGCATACTCGACCAAGGGCGCGAACCACTGCGCGAAAAAATTGCGCAAATGGCCGGCTGCTCTGCCGAGGAAATTGCCATTAACCGAAATGCTACCGAAGGATTGAACACCATCATCTTCGGGCTTAACCTGAAAGCGGGCGATGAAGTGGTGCTTAGCAAATATGATTACCCCAACATGATGAATGCCTGGAAACAGCGCGAAAAACGCGAAGGCATAAAATTGAATTGGGTGGATTTGAATTTGCCCGAAGAGAACGATGATGTGATAGTGAAAAAGTTTGAGGCCGCCATTACCGCCAACACTAAAATAGTGCACGTTACGCACATGATTAACTGGACGGGCCAGATTCTTCCGGCACGAAAAATTGCCGACCTGGCGCACCGCAAAGGCTGCGAAGTGATTGTTGACGCCTCGCATACCTTCGCCCAGCTCGATTATAAAATTCCCGACCTCGATTGCGACTACTATGCCACCTCGCTTCACAAATGGCTCTGCGCCCCTTTCGGAACGGGCTTTATGTATATCAAAAAGGAAAAAATTAAAAACGTGTGGGCTTTGCTATCGGCACCCGTGCCCGATGCGGGCAACATCGGTAAGTTCGAAGCTATAGGCACCCGCTCGTTTGCAGCCGAAATGGCTATTGGCAATGCCCTCGATTTTCAATGGATGGTGGGCATGAAAAGAAAAGAAGAGCGCCTGCGCTTTCTTAAAAACTACTGGTGCGAGAAAGCAATCAGGATTCCCAAATTCAAACTCTATACTTCTTTAAAAGATAGTTACAGTTGTGCCATTGCAACCTTTAATATTGAAGGATGGGAAGCGGGCGATGTTTCTAACCAACTGTTTGAGAAGAAGAAGATACACACCAGCGGCATCAACCACGAGCAGGTGCACGGGGTGCGCGTAACGCCCCACGTTTATACCTCGCTGCGCGATTTAGATAAACTGGTGGAAGGCATTCAGGAGATTGCTGCGAGCGAAGCGCCCGCTAAAAAATAACTGGTTGCTTCTTTTTCTTTCGATTTAACCAAAACCTTTATTTTCCTGTTAAAACCCTGCTTTTTAACGTGCGGAATGTGCTTCCGCCTTCGCGGAATGGGCTTCCGCCAGTGCGGAATCATCTTCCGTGCAAGCGGAATTAACTTCCGTGCGGTCAAAATCATCTTCCGCCTAAAGCGAATAAACCTCCGTTGAAACGGAATGTGTTTCCGCGAATGCAAAAAGCACATCCGTGTTTTCGAAACCACTTTCCGTTCAACCGGTTTTTATTTCCGCCAAATCAAAATGGTTTTAAAAGCCGCACGGAAGTAGATTTTGCAAGTACGGAAGCAGAAATCCGATTCTTCGAAACAGAAATCCGTTGGGGGAAGGGCTATCACTGTTAGGCGGCAGTGCTTTGTTTTTTCACGGCTTTTTAAAGCGGTACTGCCTTTTATAGTTATGCCAGGCAGGTTGCAGGTTTTGCTTTGCCGGACGGCAAATTTTGTTCAGCGGCTATATAACAGAAACCTTCCATTGTTAAAAAATGTAACTTGTTTATCGGTTACATAATATTTGAAATAAGGTTTGCGTTATCCGGTTGTAATTCAATTTCTTAATCATTTAAATTTTGTTTTATGACTTACATGATGCCCATAGTCACTCGCGATTACAAATTCAGCGATGGCACTTTAGAACAGTTAGCCGATTTAATTGCGGCTAATCTTACCCGCGACTTAGCCGATCTTGCTCCGCGCGGTATTACAGCAGCTACCGTTACGGCACTGCAACAGATGCGAACCAACTTTTCCAATGTGCCCACCGATGACGAAGCGCGGTGACTTGTAACCACGGCTGTGGAAGAAAAGGACGCGGCACGCGAAGCAGCGCTGGTGCCTGCGCGCGCATTGCGCACGGCAGCGCAAAATGTGTTTGGCGAAGACACCGGCAAATACAAACGTTTCGGATTTAAAGATATGAACGAACTGCCCGACAACGAACTTCCGCGGGCCCTGCGCAGAATGAAACGCGTGGGCGATGCGCTGCAGGCAGAACTGGCGGGCGAAGGAATTGATGCGGCCTTTTTTACTGCCTTTGCGCTGGACATAACCGCCTATGATGATTCTATTGAAAATGTTCGCATAGCTGAAGAGGAGCGCGATTTGTTAGCTGAAGAAAGAGGTGAAAAAGGAAACATCCTTTACAAAGAAGTAGTGCGCGTTTGCAACATCGGCAAAGATGTATATGCCGGAGTCAGCGAATCGAAATACAATGATTATGTGATTGAAAGATTTATTGGCACCCGCAGCGGAAACACGGTGGTGTATGAGGGTAATCTTAATTCGCCCGGCACTATACCTATCAATACTCCCGGTATTTTTTTTACAGCACTCATGCTTATTAAACTCGAAATGAACGGCACAGGTGGCAGAGGGTACTTTGCTGATATTGCAGGCAACCCTCCGGGCCCCGGCCAGCCTTTTATGGATGTGCAGGGCGGGCAGCAAAACACCGGTGAAGCGGGAGCTGACTGGGGTTACTTTGTAGGCACCCGCACGGTGCTGAGCGTGCAGAACATTGGCATGACCAATGGAACGTATAAAATTACCATCTATCTTTCGTAGATAAATAATACGGCAGGGGTATAAGAATAGAATTCCGCAAACCCCGCCAAAGCGTTTTGTCACAGAAATGTCATTTTACTGTTAAGGGCATACAAGCAGTTTTTTCGTGATGTATATTTGGTTTTAAACACATAAAAACCAAACGCCATGAAAAACATTTTACTCCTCCTCGCTATTGTTTTGGTTACTGAAACCAACGCACAATTAAACTTAGATTGGAAAGAAATCGGCCCCGATAATACGGGGGGAATAATTTTTGGCCTGGTGCTCGACAAGCGCGATGCCACCCGCCAGACACTTTATGCCGGAGCTTATGGCGGGGGTATCTGGAAAAGCACCAACGGTGGAAACAATTGGAACTATATAGGATGTGCTGGTAACCATGCCGTATCGTGCATGACACAGGCAAGTGATGGCACTATTTATTTTGGAACGGGAGGGATTTTAGCGGACAATGGTTCAGGCTCAAGTTTTAATGTTGCCCATACAGGCAATGGCATTTACAAAATAGATGCGAACGATAACATTACTCATCTTCCCGCAACCTTTGCTGCTGATATAACCAGTCACTGGACAGTAGTGAACCGAATTGCCTGCCATCCAACTGACACAAACAAGTTAATTGCGGCAACAGGAAAAGGGTTATATCGAAGTGTTAACGGTGGTACTACCTGGGACAGTATTGTCGTTTCAGGAATTTCGAATGGGCAAAGCGCTATAGATGTAAAGTGGTCGCCTGATGGCATGAACGTGTTTGCAGCAGTAGGAGGAAACAACAAATTAGTCCGTTCTCTTGACGGAGGCAATAATTGGAGCAAGGTAACTACCGGATTTCCACCTACACAGGGGAGAATTGAAATAGCTATTGCTCCTTCCAATTCCGGTGTGGTTTATGTTTCTATAGCAACAACAAGTGGTTATCTATATGGCGTATACAGGACTACAGATACAACCAACACCTGGTCCAGGATTGCACAAGGAGGCAATTCATTTGGGTTCGCATGGTGGTTTTCAAATGCTTTGGCTGTGTCGCAAACTAACCCCGACATTATTTTCGGGGGGAGTGTAGAGCCATATACTTGGTCAACGCTAGGAGGCTTGAAATTATCTCAACAGTTTATGGACCCACAATTTTCACCTACCGACTTTGTTGACCAGTTTCTATATGTAATCAATGACTTAAACCCCGATGAGATGTATGCAGCTACTACAAGGGGAGTTTTTAAATCAACCAATGCGGTATCAGCTTTTCCTTTCCCAACATTTAATTCTAAGAACTCTGGAATAAAAGCGCGCGACTTTTATTCTGTTGCTGCCTCGCGAAGCGGAAGGGTAATGGGCTCCAGTAACTTTAACGGAACGTACATTACCGATAACACTTCGCAAAGCTTTACTCGCTTGAACAGGGATGTTGCCTTTTGCGAGTTCTCCCATCTTAACCCCAACTTTCTTTTTACCGAAAGTTATTATGGAGAGCTGAACATGAGCGGCAACAATGGTAACACCTTTTGGTCGGCTCTGGATTTTAATATTGACCCACAAGGTTATGGGCAGCCAAGCCGTTGCGGTGGGCAGCAAAGTTCAAGTGCACAGTTTATTAACCCTTTTATTCTACACGAAACTAAAACGGCCTACAGCACCAACGATAGTGTTGTGTTTGTAGCAAGCACATCCTACTCCGCTGGAGACACGGTTACAGGTGTAAGTGCAACTGCCAATACTTCTTTTCAATATATATTACCGGTCAATCTCAGTAGCGGAGACTCCTTAAACATTCCCGACCCTGTAAAGTCAAGGTTGCTTCTCAGTTCTTATTGCGGAGTTTGGATGAAACGGCATGCGCTAAGTATGGTTATTAATCCCGATTGGTATAAAATTACCAACGCCATCCCGGGCAGCGCACAAAGTATGGCGGTTACAAAAGATGGCAACACAATATACATAGGCACAAGCTTCGGCAGAGTTTATAAGGTGTCCGGTTTAAACACAGCTACCTTTTCAGGATTTGTAGTGGACTCGTTGCCGCAAACATTCTCAATCGTATCATCCAACAGAATTGAAGGAATTGCGGTGGACCCTACTAATGAAAACATTGTTATAGCTACAGTAGCCGGTAATTCCAACCTACCTAACTTTTATAAAAGCATCAATGGCGGGCAAAGCTGGGCGCCTATCCAAATAGGGTCTGCCGGAACTTCTGCCTACACTTGTGTAATTGATGCCAACAACAGCAATAATTATTTAGTAGGAACTGAGCGTGGCATCTGGACTTCGAATAACGCAGGCGCCAGCTGGCAGCAGGATAACCAAAACCTTTGCGATGTGCCGGTATATCGCCTGCGGCAGTTTCCGTTATTGCAGGACGATTGCCAGGTGGTGTATGCTGCTACTAATTCAAGAGGATTATGGCGAACTTTTACCCTTACTCCTTCGGGCTGCAATACTTCGGTAGGCATCAATGATGACTATGCGCCAACAACAGCCAGCGGGTTTAAGTTATTTCCAAATCCGTCTTACAACATGGTTAATGTTGAAATGGATTTAGAGCAATCGCAGCAGGTAAAACTATCGGTGGCTGATATAACAGGGCGTATTGTTTTTACAGAAGAACAATATTTACAGGCGGGAAAGCAGCATGTTCCTGTCGATATTTCATCGCTTCAGTCGGGTACGTATATAGTTCATGCCGGTTTCAATGGAACACAAAAATCTTCTTTGCTGATTAAGGCAGAGTAGGTTTTTATTTCAATTGCATCTTTAAAACCTCTGTGGTTTTGTCAGTTACTTTAAACCGCTCGTCTATACGGTAGCCTGCTACCCAAACAATTTTCTTGTTGGATTCAATTACCCAGATATTTTCCTTTTCGTGCAAAGGAACTTTTTCATCGGTGAAGAATTTTTTCAGCTTCTTCTTTTTCATTTTCATACCGAAAGGATAGAAGTAGTCGCCTTGTTTCCATTGGCGGGCTAGGAGAGGATATTCCAGTTTAGACTTATCAATATAAGCGCAGGTTTTATCAGGCGTAATTTTGATTGGCAGTTCACTGTTTGCCGTTTGCAGTTTACAGTTGCCTAAACTCACTACGGCATCACTTTCGTTGATAAATTGTATGGAGTTGTTTAACTCCGAAAGTTTGGTGACAATAAAAAACTGTCTGTCCTTGATTATCCGCGCCTGCGAGGAAAGAAATTGTTTGCCGGCTTCTTCATCTATACACGAAAGCATGTCTTCCACCTGCTCGGAGTTAAAGCCATAATCTTTCAGATATTCGAACAGAATACCCGAAGCATTTTTAGTTTTCTTCAACTTCAGAATAGGGATATAAATATCATTCTTTCGTGGAAGAAAAAGCTGTGAGGATGATTGCCGTAGGTTTTTTTCATACATGGTTTCCAGTTGAGAAAAGATTGAAATCTTTTCTGCAAACGTATTTTCGAGAGAAGGATTGATTTCTTTCAGCAGTGGAATTATCTGATGTCTTATTTTGTTGCGCGTGTATTTATCATCGGAGTTAGAACTGTCTTCCCGGTATTCAAGATTTCTCTCGCGTTGGTAGGTTTCAATTTCTTCGCGGCTTGCAAACAGCATTGGGCGAATAATATTTCCCTGCCTTACAGGAATTCCCCTTAACCCTCTTATGCCGGTTCCTTTAGTAAGGTTAAACAAGATAGTTTCGATGTTGTCGTTCAAATGGTGGGCGGTGGCAATCAGGTTAAAGTCATTCTCTTTTCTCAGTTCTTCAAACCAACTATACCGCAGTTCTCTTGCCGCCAGTTGAATAGAGATATTTTTCTCTTCAGCATATTTGCCTGTCTCAAACTTCTTGGCAAAAAATGAAACGCCATATTTCTTTGCGATCTGCTTTGCCAACTCTTCATCTCCGTCAGATTCTTTACTACGCAGTTGGAAATTGCAATGCGCAATGGCGAAGGGAAACTTCGCTTCCTGAAACAAATTGCACATAACCATAGAATCAATCCCTCCGCTTACAGTAAGCAGAGTTTTTTTCTTCAAACCTGCCATTCGCTTTTCAGCATTATACTCAATAAACTTTTGAAGTAGTGTTTTCTTCTTATTCATCTTCCAAAAGAGTTAGTGCTTCGTTCAATTCCCGGAGGGTTTTTAAATCGTTAGCAGCTTTAGCAACTTCCATTCCTTTTCTATAAGCATCGCCTGCTTTTTGCACTTCGCCCAATCTCTCGTATAAGTTTCCAAACTGATAATAGGTGGCCAGGTAGTCAGGAAAATGCTGAGTCAATACCTCAAAATAGCTTCTTGCTTCTTCATCCATTTGTCCGCTTACATATTCCTGGGCAATGGCGAATTTCAAAAAGGCGTCATCAGGTTTTTGTTCCTCCCATTCTTTTAATTTTTGCAACCTTTCCTCATTCATTTTTGTTATATGTTTTCACCCTTCCATCGGTAGGGAAAAATTGTTTTGATAATTAGCAAAGTTGGATATTTTCGCACCCGCTTATTCAAAGCGAGTCAATAATAAAAAAGAAAGCATGAAAATATTAGTTCCCATTGCAAAAGTGCCCGACACTACAGCCAAAATTACCTTCATAGAAAACAACACAAAGTTCAATCCGGACGGAGTTACTTTTATTATGAACCCTACCGATGAGTGGTATGCTCTTGTTCGCGCTATTGAGTTGAAAGAAAAACAAGGTGGTGAAGTAGTAGTTATTCATGTTGGTCTTGCTGATTCAGAGCAAATCATTCGTAAAGCGCTTGCTATCGGTGCTGATAAAGCAGTCCGCGTAGATGCTGACCCAACTGATGCTTATTTTGTAGCTGCTCAAATTGCGAACCACGCAAAAACTGAGAACTACGATTTGATTATTGCAGGAAAAGAAACCATTGATTACAATTCGTACGAAGTTGGTGGCATGATTGCTGAACTGCTTGACCTTCCTTGCGTAGCTCTTGTTCAAAAATTAGATATCGAAAACGGAGTTGCAACCATCAAACGCGAAATTGAAGGTGGTACAGAAACTGTAGAAGTTAAATTGCCGATGGTGGTTTGTGCTCAGAAAGAATTGGCCGAAGCACGTATCCCGAATATGAAAGGAATTATGGGTGCAAGATCAAAGCCTTTGGCGGTTGTTGCGGCTGATGCAACTGAAAAACTTACTGTAGTTGCTAATTACTCGCTTCCGGAAAAGGCAAAAGAATGCAAATATGTTTCGCCTGACAACGTGGCGGAGCTAGTAAGGTTATTGCACGAAGAAGCTAAAGTGATTTAATAATCCAATGTCTAATATCTAACGTCTAAAATCTAATTTCAAATGGCAGTATTAAGTTTTGTAGAAGTATCGGAAGGAAAAATAAAGAAAGCATCGGTTGAAGCGGCTTACTACGGGTCGAAAGTAGCCGAAGGTTTGGGTACCGATTCAATTGCTCTAGTATTAGGCGCTGCATCCGCAGACGACCTTGCAACATTAGGCCAGGTGGGAGTAAAGAAAGTTCTTCATGCCAACGATGCACGTTTCAATAATTTTGATTCTAAGGCCTTTGCAAAGGCCGTAAGCGAAGCCGCTAATACTACAGGGGCTAACATGGTGGTTCTTTCTTTTAATCAAAACGGAAAACTGTTAGCTCCGCGTTTGAGTGTAAGATTAAAAGCTGCCTATGTTCCCGGTGCTGTAGAACTTCCGGTATTCAACGGGGCAACAGCAGTGGTTAAGAAAAATGTTTTTTCGGGTAAGGCAGCCGCTCACTATCAATTAAATACAGAGAAAAAAGTAATTGCAGTAAATCCGAATTCACTTTCGCCTGTAAGAGGAAACGGTGTAGCTACTGTTGAAGCGTTTTCGCCAGCTGTTAACGATGCTGATTTTTCAAGTGTTGTGAAAGGCACTGATAAAATAACGGGAACTATTCCTTTGAGTGAAGCTGAGTTAGTAGTATCCGCGGGTCGTGGTTTGAAAGGACCCGAGAATTGGGGAATGATTGACGAGTTAGCTAAAGATATGGGTGCAGCAACTGCTTGCTCACGTGCAGTTGCGGATGTTGATTGGAGACCTCACCACGAGCATGTTGGTCAAACAGGATTGACTATTCGTCCTAACTTATACATAGCTGTAGGAATTTCAGGAGCTATTCAACACCTTGCCGGAGTGAATGGTTCAAAAGTAATAGTAGTTATCAATACAGATCCGGAGGCTCCGTTCTTTAAGGCGGCTGATTACGGTATTGTAGGAGATGCGTTTCAAGTAATGCCTAAGTTTATTGAAGAATACAAAAAATTTAAATCAGCCCATTAAAAATTCTTTTTCGGAGAAGAAATTCTCTTTCAAAAATGTCATGCGAACAGATGTGGAAGCATGACATTTTTATTTCCGAAAAAACACTTTACATTTCGCGGGAGTTGGTTTACTTTATATAGAGATGAAAAAAATTGAGCTGGACATTATTGCACTTTCGCACAGCGTTACACAATCGCATTCTTTTGCAGTTGTGCTTGGCGAAGTTGGCGGTACACGAAGGTTACCTATTGTAATCGGAGGGTTCGAAGCGCAAGCAATTGCCGTTGCGCTTGATAATATGAAACCATCGCGGCCACTTACGCACGACTTAATGAAAGCACTGTGTGATACTTTCGATATTCAGTTGGAATATATTTTTATTTCAAAGTTGCTCGATGGTGTGTTCTATTCCAATCTGGTTTGTAAGAGAGGAGAAGAAATTTTCGAAGTAGATTCCAGGACCAGCGATGCGTTGGCACTTGCGGTTCGATTTGATTGCCCCATTTATGTTGAAGAAAGCATTTTGAATGAAGCCGGTGTGGAAGCTGATCCGAATGAAGAAAATCTGGCAGCTTCAGATTCAGGAGCAGAAATTGCGGAACTTGTGAGCCCTGATGTTCCCGTTAATTACAGCGATATGACTGTTGCCGAACTGCAGGTGCAATTAAAATCTGCTTTGGATAATGAAGATTACGAACTTGCTGCCCGAATCAGAGATGTAATCAACAAAAAGAAAATGTCGTAGTAGTTAGAAAACCGCTCTTATCTCTGCCCTTCCTGTATGTACCGGTTTTACAGTTGATTTATCGTTTGAGTTGAAACCCGTCATTCGTCCATCGTAAGTAAGAGTCAATTGAATATTGTCGGTGAGATTTTGAGAATAGCCCACGCTCCATACTAAATTATTTCCATTGCGCAATCCTTCGAGCATGGCATATTCCAGTTGTTGATTCTGATAATTTTTGTCGTTATAGGCAATAGTAGCGTAAGACAGATTTGCATCAATGGTGCTTTTGCTTTGACGATTGTAGCGAACCTGCGCTGTAACTTTATGCACCTGTGCAGTTTGCTTCCCAACTGTATCTGTTGGATTTTCCTTTATTGAAAAATCATATTTAGCTCCTAGACGGACTGAAGTTCCGAACTGATAACTAAGATCTGCGCTTGCATCGTTGTAAGTAAAACGGTATTGTAAGTTTTTGTAAAAATCAGATTCGTTTGTTTTTAATCCATTCGTGTAAGCCATTAAAATGTTGAAAGATTTAAAAGCATTCCATCGCACACTGGCCCCCTGCGATTGAAGAGTCCGGTTTTCAAAACCAGTGGTTAGCAAAGTTCGGTTACGTGAATAATTGAAATCGAATTGCACCCCGTATTTGGGATTCAGACGATTGAAGTAAAGCGTATTTCTGCTCGAAACGGAAGTAGAAACTAAATCATTATTCTCTTTCTTTAAAGGAAACGGATTGAAATAGTCTCCTGCTTTCTTATTCTTAGCGGCAAAAGTTTTTTTGGTTATGGAAACACTTGCAAACAAGCTAAATAGGGCAATCACTTTTCTAACGCCTTCCTTATTCTTCCAAAGTGCAGCAGGGTTTATATTGATAACTTCATTGAACTGGTTGATATTGACCATAATAAATTCAGGGGTCACAATGTATGTTCTTATATAGGATGAATCGTAAGAAAACGAGGAGTTTCGAATAACAAATTCCGAAACATCTTTTACTCCATTACTATTCACATCGCCATTTTCGGGATAGATGAAATCTCCCTGATTGGTTGGAGATGATAGATAAACAATTTGTGTTTTCTGTTGTCGACCGCTTCCAACTTCATATAAAGTTGTGGAACGAAAAAAACCTTTCAATGCTGTAAAGTTGTAATCGATGCGACCGAGATAGAAATGTTCGGGTTGTTGACTGTCCAGCGAATCATCGTCCTTTACATGGCGATAAGTTAGGCTATAGTTGAGTGTTTGATTTTTAATGCTATTCACCTGTCCGGTAAAGTTTACTGTTTGAGCACTGAAAAATGGTTTTTTAAAACTGTTCTCTTCAGGCCGATGCTCGTAACGCATGATAAATTCAAAACCATATTTGTTTTGTGATGAATCAGCATTTGTAACGTACACTTTATAGTTCTGCCATAGATAACTATTCGCGGTAAGTGTATCGGCTCCTTTCAATTTCAAGCGGTTTATTTCATGATCGAAGAGCGCACCTATTTTCCAACCTTTTGTTTTTGGTGAGGCATAGAAAAAATCTGCTTTAGGACGAACAAAATTTGTTTGACTGATGGCTGATTTTGAATTTAAATAACTGCCGTTGAAAATAAAGTTGAATCCGTTTTTCGAAAAAATTCCGTTCAACCCGTTTTCAAACCCGCGGTAAACAGAATCCTGAAGGAATGCTTTGAAACGGTAGTTGATGTTTCCTAGGCTGCTCCACAGGTAACCAATATTAGCTATGGCCAGGTGCTCATTATATCGTTGTGCCTGAGGTGCAAGATTCCAGTCGCGGTTGAACTCTATATTTCGATAACGTTCAATGGTGTTAAAGCGGTTTTGAAGAAATTCATAATTCACATCATACACGAAACTGTTTTTCTTATTACTGGCTGAATCTAACTTAGTAACCACAGAACCTTTAATGTTGAAGCGCCCCGCAAAACCAAGGTTATCCTGATCATCTTTTTTCGAAAACATATTTAGATCGTTATTACTCATGGCTACTTCAGCTGAAACAACATTCGACTTATTGATTCGAACATCGGTTCCGAGTGTATAGATCTGCTGATATTTAGGAGTGACAAGAAAAATAACAGGCTCATAAGAACCTTGTGGATGAATTCCCAGGCTATCCATAAGTGGTGCTACCCATTCATATACCCTTCCGTTAGCGGTGGATGAAGCCGGCACATAATCTCCTCTGCCCTGCCCTACCAACGAAAAACTAACTGAATATTTAGCATTGAGAGTATCGGTAGAGTAAACAAAAACGGAATCATAACCGAGCGAATCGAGCACTAAACGATACAAAATTCTGTTGGGGTCAAATCCGACACTATCAAACCCCCTGTATAACGCATTTGACAAGCTATCTCCCACAGTGGTAAGAAATGTTTTTTTGTCGGCCGTTAGATTTTGCTGAATGTTTTGTCCCTTGCTATCCTGCTCGGTATATAAGTTGAAATGAACATCGGCAGTTTTAGTAAGGTACTCAGTGTTGAGGAAAGCAGTAGAGCGCATATAATTACGGTCGGAGTATTCGAACTCAATTACTACCCGTAAATCTTTGGTGATGATTTTGCGCGGCATGAAAGTTACCTCACCTAAGTTATAATCAATTATATAATCGCGGTCAGCCCCTCGCTCCATTTTTGACCCATTAATGAATACTTCTTCGGTATTGGCCAGAATTATAATGAAGGTTTCTCCATTTGCACCGCTCAATTTATATGGCCCCTGATTGCCTTCCGATACGGTTAGTGTATTACGCGCAAACTTTCCTCGTGAAATTCCTCCGGCAACTCCCGTTTTGAAAACACGAGCCTTTTTGAAATCAAATGCACCGCTATAAAATCCACCTTGATACTTCTTGGAGAACTTCATGAAATAATCTTTCTCAGGATTGAAGAGGTCAAAATCTCCAACAATCACTTTATGATTTCCCTGCCGCAGTTGAATAAAAATTTTGTCGAACTCTTGTATTTGCTGCGTATTTCCTTCGGGTTGAATAGGGATATTGTTGTCTGTAATAGCGGCAGTTATCTCTAAATCCTTGGTAAGCATGCCACTTAATTGCAAATTGAAAAGGGAGTTTAGGACAACACTTTGGTTACTGCCAAATGCAAGCCCGCGCGAAAAACTTCCGTTGTAATCGAGGCTTCCAAAATCTATCAGCTTGGTTCCTACTTCATCAGGGCGATAAGCGAATGGACGAATAAGGGTGTTGGCTGATGCTTCCTGGTATTCTCTGTAACTTTTATTATAGGTTTCGCGGGCAAGCGCAAAAGGATAGGTCCGGAAAAAAATTCTCACCGAATCGGCTGCCGGTTTATTTTTCCAAACCAGTTTCGATTCAAATGCTTTAATGAAGTAGTTGGAAGAATCTATCACTTCTCCATCTGAATTTCTAACTACTACGGTATTAGGAACAACGCTCAGGCTATCCAAAAGGAGGGTGTCGGTCTGTGATGAGAAGGTTATATAATGGTAATTTGATTGACCTACAGCCAATGACCAATGGCCAATGATCAATATAAATGCAAGAAGCAGCTTTCGCGTTGCGGATGTTAGCTTCACAGAGTAAAGTAAATACAAGATTAAGATAATGACAGAAGGGAAGAAATATTGTGAAGAAGCGTTACTACCTTTTTAAAGGGTAACCTTTTCACAACAGATATTTGGACAGCACCCGGATTTGGGTAAGGCACGCTTACATGGGTCGCTAACAGTTAGCAGCGGTGCCATGTAAGCTTACAAATGTCGGCTGATAGTTAGCAGCGGGGTCATGTAAGCTC
>JAZKEP010000070.1:7468-11121 GCA_040387015.1 Bacteroidota bacterium | reverse complement strand
CTATAAACAAGCTCTTTAGAAAAAGTTACTTCTTGGACATCCGTACTTAAGTTGATGAACTGCAACAATATTTTCTGCTGGTGAATTCCATTCACTTCATCATGACAATCCGTAGAACGGTAACGAATTTCTACCTGGTCTTGTTTGGAATATGTTTTCCAATTGTCCGCAGCAAAAGCCGTGGCGCATAGCAAAGCCATGATGGCAGTAGTAAAAATATGTTTCACTCGTGTGTCGTTTGAGATTGACAAATATAGATTTTAGCAGCAACTAAAAAATATATTTGATAAACTAAAAACCCAATCATATAGATTGGGTTTTTGAGCAAAACGTTGTAACCGGATTTTAAAAAGTAACCTGGGCTCTTGCGTAAAACTGAGTTCCCATTCTGGGAGTTCCCGGGAAACTTGACCATTGATAGTTATTTACGTTGTTCACGTTTATCGATAATAGCAGGCCAGGGTAAACAACAGGACGGTAGCTGACACGGGCATCTAATATATAAGCAGGTTTCACAGCGCCTTCATAAACAGCTGAGTTTGCATCATATCCCATTTGGTACCGGAAAGTTAAACCATAATTAAAACCAACTTTATTCAGCGTGTGGTCGAAAGTAACCGAGGTTTTTAATTTGGGAGCATTCAAAGGAACGTTCTCTCCCGAAGAAAGAGTTAACTGGTCTTTATCAACCCAGCTTAAACTTCCGCCTAAAGCTATGTTATGGCGCGTGTTTTCAACTACGTTGTATTGCAACCCGAAGTCTAAGCCAAATACATCCAGGCGCCCTAAATTCTGGAACGTTACAATGTAATCGGAGTTCACGTAGTTAGAATCATCGGGCGTAATAGTTCCCACAGGAAATTGATAAGTGAGCACTATCAACTCATCCCACACCGTTCCATCCATAGGTTTTACAATGGATGGGTTTTGCAAACTTGCCTGGCCGTCTAAAACCGGGGTAAGTACGGTGGCATTAATGTAGTTGGGTGTTCCATCGGGATTATACAGGTTTTTATACAGCTCTCCGTTTTGATCAATAGTGCCATCGGAGTTCTGTCCGCCTAAATACGTTTCATGGTTCAGCATTACTGCTCCGGAGGCTGAGCGCAATGCACTCACATAATTACTAACCCTGGTCCAGTATCCGTCTAACTGCAACGAAAGTTTACCGGCAATAAGCCCTTTATATCCCAACTCTAAAGTTTGTGTATTTGAGTTGTTTATCTTTTTAAGATTTTTAAAATTGCTTACATCCTGTATGCTCGATGCCAGATCTTTAGTAGTAGCAAAGTTGGCGTAGTCAACTGAAATTTGCTCTGCATTAACTACCGTTCCTGTAGGACCATAAATGTTGTTGAAGAGGTTATCGAAAATGATTGAACGGAAGGCACCGAAAGCATCGGCCCCGCCAAATGTTTTAACCATGTAAGTAAGCAACGAATCAAGGCCGCGGGAATTATAAGAGTTGGAGCCGTAAGTAACCCACGGAGCATCAGAAGCGGAACCTCTCCATGGTGCTGCCTTGAACTGAATGCGTCCATTGGCTTCATCATATCTATAGTTCCATCCGTTAGGATTTCCAATACCACGAACGTTGATGTTGTTTGGAATTAAACCATTGGATAAATCAAGAAACTGATTAAGCGTGGTTGGCGCATCGAAAGCGCGGTTGTAAGTAGCGCGAATGTTATGACCCACAGCCGGTTTAAATACTACAGCACCCCTCGGGCTCACTGCAACCCCCTTAATAATGCTGTTGTAATCTACCCGAACTGCAGCTACCAACTTCAGCCATTTCAATGGTTCGTAATCTCCCTGCACATAACCACCTATCTGGTTCAGGTTATCTTTATCTTCAAAGCGTCCATTGATAGTTCCTTTGGTGTCGGGCCGGGTGAGCAAAACATCAACGCCATAAATCAGTCCGAAGTTTTCTACCGGGTTAATGGAGTGCTGGGCCTGAATGCCATGAAGTTTCGACTTATCGATAAGGAATTGCGCCTGATACGGTTCATCGCCACTATAAGAGTTACGTGCCGAAGGTGAAAGTTGAGGAATTAAATAAGTTTTACCAGCATCGCTACTGTTGATGAAATACTGCACATATAAATTCTTCCATTTAAAGCGCGTTTGCAGATACCAATAAATCCAGCCTCTACCCACACCTCCGCCTTGCGCTGCACCTAAACCGGTCAGCTCAATATTTTGTGTGCCTGCCAGCCCGCCATTTACAGTAATGGTAATGTCTTCAATAGGCTTTATATCTATTCTGCCATCGAAGGTGTATTTGCGGATAAAGAAATTTTTCTTGAACAACCGGATATCCTGGCGGGCTGAATCAAGAATGGTAATACCTGCCGAGTCGTGCGTAAATCTTTCGAGGGTATCGGGCACAAAAACCTGTCCGTTCTTCACACTTCCAAAAATCACACTGTCACCCGCATAAGTAGAATCGGGATTAGGATGAAACTTATTATCATATGGTTCGCGAGGATCGTAGTTAGGATAATCCTGCCCCTGGAAATAGCTTCCCGAAACTTTATATCCGAATTTGCCGTTTGCCAGTTTACCCGAGTGGCGAAATTCCGGGTTGATGATGTTGCCTGAAAGCAAACCACCATTATAGTCTTTCAGAGTTTTTCCAAAACCATCTTTGTTCTTATTGTCCATCACCGTAAAGCCACTCGTCATAGCAACGGTGGTTTCAAATTTCTTTTTTTGGGTAAGGGGCGATTTAGTCATAATATGAATTACACCGCTGGAAGCATTGGGGCCATAAAGCGCTGATGCCGGGCCGCGCACCACTTCAATTCTTTCCATATCCAGATTGCTTATAGGAATCAGTTGATACGCATTAATTCGAAGCGATGGAACCGCCCCGATTCTGTTATCCACCACATTTAAAACAGAGCCTGAAAAAATATTATTGAATCCGCGCACCACCACATTGCTCGATACCAAACCGGTGCGCATCACATCCACTCCCGGTGTTGTTTTTAGCTGATCAACAGGAGTGGTAACAATGTTCCGCTCCAGTTTCTCCTGGCCTATTACGGATATAGATGCCGGTGCATCCAGTATCTTTTCATTTTTCTTAGAGGCCGAAACCACTATCTGGTTTAATCCAATGTCGGACGAAACCATATTCACATTCACCACATAATTTCCCTGGTCGGACTTAATAGGAATTTCCTTTGCGGTGTAACCGGTGTAACTGATAATTAAAATTTTGGCATCTGCGGGAACTTTGAGGGTGTAGTTACCCGCATCATCGGTAACGGTGCCCACGGCTGTGCCCTTTACAACCACGGTGGCTCCCGGCAGGCCCTGCTTATTGTCGTCCTGTACGCTGCCGCTGATAGTAATGTCCTGTGCGAAAAGAAAAACTGAAAATAAAATGAAGATGGTGCTGAGTAAAAGTCTCTGGTTCATAATCACGGTTTTAGTTAGATGAATTGAAAATATGATTTTTTTTGAAATGCCAATTTTTGCTAAAGTGAAAAATACACGCCCTGCGGGAATTAAATATCTTTAAACCTGATGAGCACGAAAAGGAAATTTTTAATCAGTATTTTGCTGGTGGTAGCAATGGGTGCATTTATGCTTTATACCGAAAGCCGGGCAGGTGGCGAAAGCGGCATTATTGTAAAGCT
>JAZKEP010000070.1:0-7458 GCA_040387015.1 Bacteroidota bacterium | reverse complement strand
CCAACCATTCATGAAGTGGAGCAACTGGTAGCAAAGTATGACGAGGAGCATTTGCAATGGCTGCGGTTAAATACGCTGCTCGACTTTCTGTTTATTCTTACTTACACGTCCCTATTTTTCTTTGCCGTAAAAGGTTTGCTTGAGCGGTTTGCTGCCGTACCTGATTATCGGCTGCTGTTGGGTGTGGTTTCGCTGCCGGCTGTATTAGATGTGGTGGAAAACGTTTTTATCCTTCAGTTTCTGAAACACGATTTCAGTACTTCTTACTTTGAAGTGTATTATTGGTGTGTGCATCTTAAATGGGTTTTGGTAACCATGTTCGTTCTCGCTTGCTTTTTTCAACTGGCATGGATTATTTACGAAAAGCTCAGCCACAGCCTGGCAAATAGACCATAACGCTCGCTTTTTTAGTTAAATTCTTCATTTATTGCCCTTTTCTGCTCAACCGTTGTCTGGTACCAGCCCTGGTACATCGCGTACCAGCACTGGTACGTCATCTACCGGTCCTGGTACACCATGTACCAGCCCGGTACGTTCACGTACCAGCACGAGTACGTCATGTACCAGCACGGGTACGTCATGTACCAGCACGGGTACGCCACGTACCAGCACGGTACGTCATGATTCCAGCCCTGGTATGCCATGTACCAGCACTGGTACGTCACGTACCAGCACTGGTACCAGATGCCCCCGGTGCGTTGTTTCGGAAAACTGAATGGAGGAGTTATGCTAAAAGCTAGATATCGCGGTTCACATCAAAGCCCTCAAGGTAGTCGGCTACTTTGCGAACAAATGAACCGCCAATGGAGCCATCAATAATACGATGGTCGTAGCTGTGCGAAAGGAACATCATGTGGCGGATGCCGATAGTGTCGCCTTCGGGGGTTTCAATAACCACCGGTTTTTTCTTGGTAGCACCTGTGGCCAAAATAGCCACCTGCGGCTGAAGAATAACAGGCGTGCCCATTACATTGCCGAAAGTTCCAACGTTCGAAACGGTGTACGTTCCACCTTCAATTTCATCGGCTTTCAGCTTGCCCTGGCGGGCGCGGTTGGCAAGGTCGTTTACCTTTTTAGCAAGACCAACAATGTTCAGCATATCGGCATTTTTAATAACAGGCACAATCAGGTTGCCCGAAGGCAACGCTGCTGCCATGCCAATATTGAAGTCTTTGCGCAGTATGATGTTGGTACCGTCAACCGAGGAATTAACGATAGGGAAATCGCGGAGGGCTTTGCAAACAGCTTCAATAAAAATAGGAGTGAAGGTGAGGTTCTCGCCATATAAATCCTGGAACTTCTTCTTCATTTTATTGCGCCAGGTAACCAGGTTGGTTACATCGGCTTCTACAAAACTGGTAACATGGGCCGAAGTGTGCTTGCTGTTTACCATGTTCTGGGCAATAAGCCTGCGCATGCGGTCCATTTCAATAATCTCTACATTGCCGCTATAGGACTTGGTTTGTACTACTTGCGCAGTTTCAAAAATTTCTGATTTCTGATTTCTGATTTCCGGTTTCTGCTCAATCACCGTTGGTCGATGGTCAACCGTCTTATTCTCTACATACGCCAGAATATCTTTCTTAGTAACTCTGCCTTCGGCACCGGTACCGGGTAGCGATTCAAGCTCGGCCATGCTGATTCCTTCCTGACGGGCGATGTTCATTACTAAGGGAGAATAAAATCTATCGGAAGAAACAGAAAGAGGCTGTTGGATTTCTGATTTCTGATTTCGGGTTTCGGATTTAACGGTTTGAGGTTGGGGCTTATGGCTTTCAACCTTGGGTTTTGAGCTTTCCACTCCTCCCGCTCCCTCTGTTTCAAATATGGCAATGGCTTTTCCTACCGCTACCACATCTCCTTCTTTATAAAGCAGCTTTTGAATAACTCCGGCCACAGGCGAAGGCACTTCGGAATCCACTTTATCGGTAGCAATTTCCAAAATGTTCTCATCTACTTTCACGGCATCGCCTTCCTGCTTCAACCATTTAAGTATGGTTGCTTCGGTGATGCTTTCGCCCATCTTCGGCATTATCAGTTCGTATTGAGCCATTGCATTTGTTTATCCGGAGGCGAAAGTAATTGTTTTGAATATTTAAGCAATCTTGTTAAGCATAAACAGGCGCAGCATATTCAACGCAGCATTCGAAAACACGCGTATGTTTTCTGTGCGCGAAGGGAAGAACTGGAACTTGCGGGCTATGATTTTTTCGTTGGAGCCAACAGCTATCCAAACCGTGCCGACAGGTTTATCAGTGGTGCCGCCATCGGGCCCTGCAATGCCGCTTACAGCAATGCCATAAGTGGTTCCCGCCACGCGCAACAGGCCTTCCAGCATTTCGCGGACACATTCTTCGCTTACTGCACCAACGGAGTTAAGGGTTTCGTTTTTCACCCCCAGTATTTTCTCCTTCACATCATACGAATAGGAAACCACACCGCCCTCAAAGTATTTGGAGCTGCCGGCAATGGAGGTAAACAGGTGGGCGATGTAACCGCCTGTGCAGCTTTCAGCGCAGCCCACTGTTTCGTTTCGTTGCAACAGCATTTTACCGATAACACTCTCCAATGGTTCTTCGCCATCGGTGTAATAAAAATTGCCGAGTATGGCTTTCATCTTTTCTTTCTGTGCTTCTACTTCGGCAGTTAAGGTATCGCTGCTTCCCGCAGCCGTTAATCGCAGTTTTACCACCCCAAGGTTGGGAAGATAAGCAAGCTTTATGTGGGCAGGAAGCTGCTCTTCAAACTCCGCCAAGGTGTTGGCTATGACCGATTCGCCACCGCCTGCGGTCATGATGGTAGCATGAACAATTTTGGGGAACGAAAACTTTTCTCGCAATCTTGGGAGTACCTGTTTTTCCATCAGGTGTTTCATTTCGTGGGGCACACCGGGCATGGAAACAAACACCACTCCATCGCGCTCGAACCACGAACCCTGTGCAGTGCCGCGCAGGTTGGGCAGCATGATACAATCCTTTGGAATCATGGCCTGCGAGCGGTTCATCTCCAGCACCTTTGCTCCGCGCTTTTCAAAAATCTGTTTCATCTTCTCCCACACTTCTTTGTTCAGCACCAGTTCGGTATTAAAGTATTCTACCAAAGTCTTTTTAGTAATGTCGTCTTTGGTGGGGCCAAGGCCGCCTGTCATTAAAACAATTTTCGAAGTGGTTTTGGCGCGGTTGATTGCATCTGTAATCTGCGCAGCGTCATCGCCAACCGATATTATTTCGTGAAGCTTAACACCGAGCTCGCTGAACTGCTGCCCTATCCAGGCGCTGTTGGTGTCAACAATTTGTCCTATCAGTATTTCATCGCCAATGGTAATTACGGTTGCTTTCACTGTATTAAAGTGTTGATGGGTTAAAGGTTTTAAGGTTGAAAGGCAATTCCCTGTTCACTACCAATTTACGGGTAGTTCCATGATTACCATTGGCAACAGTAATAAAATAAATGCCGTTGGGAAAGTTATCGGTTGCAAGTTGCAGGTTTACATTTTACACTTGACAGTTGAACAGCCTCTATCTTTCTTCCTGTTATATCGGTAGTGGCTGCAAGGCAGGATTATTTAACAAAACCCACTTAGCAAATTTCCTTTGCAAGCTTGTAATACAGTCATGCAAGCTTGCTCAACGGTGTAACTACCTTGCTAAACAGTCTCACTACCTTGTTCAACGTTCTCACTAGCTTGCTTAATGGTCTCACTACCTTGCTCAACTGTCTCACTACCTTGCAAGACGGTTGCACTACCTTGCGCAACCCTTTTGCAGGTTTGAATGAATGATTTTCAAACCCGAAACACGAGTATTCTAAACAAAAAGCAGGTTTTTAATGCCCGGACGGTGAGTTTACAACTCCCTAAGCGGGTTCTTCTTCTGAATTTTCAAATCTTTAAGAGTAGGCGACTTGGGCTGAAGCAGAATGGTAAACTGCTGGCGGTTGAAAGTAGGCAGGGCGGGGGTCCAGTTAAACGAAAGCTCCCAGCAGTGCAGGTCGCGGATAACGGTAATGTTGGTAAGCGTAACTTCTCTGCGCGAAATATCGAAGCCCGAACTGGCGGCAATTTTCCATTTAGGTGTTAGATTAAAATCGAGCGATGCGCGCACCGTTTGCACCGTAACCAGTGTATCGGGATTAAAGGTGGTTCCTTTAGAAATATTAAAGTTATACGACAGGCTCACGTTCCAGGGAATATCAAAACTGTAAATCTGGTCGGGGCTGTAAGAAACATAATCGGCCATAAATCGTGGCGGGGCTTCGTCTGTTGCAGGCCGCACCTTTTGTTTGGAATTAAGCGACATGCTGGCGCTGATATTAGCGGTGGAAAAGCGCAGCAGCTTCCTGGTTTTGGTATAGTGAAATGTATTGTACCTTCGGTTAAACGAATCCACCGCATAAGGATCGAACACTGCGTTGAAATTGAGGTTGATTAAGTTAAAGATGCGCGAAGAAACAGCACTGAGGTTAAAGGTTTGCAGCCGCAGCGAATCGGCCACAAAGTTATAGCCGCCACTCAGGTTAACCTGATCGAGCAAGCCTACTTTCTGCTCGTGGTTAGCAGTATCCTTTTTCGAGTAGGTCTTCATCTCAAAGCTATTATTCAGGCTCCAGCCTAGCTGTGCTATCTGACCTTCGCCCGGAATACCATAAACAGCATCGGGCTCAAACACCGAAAGGCGGGTGGTTTCGCCATTAGCATTGCTTTGTACCGGCTTATAGTATTTAAAACGGTCGCTGGCAAAGTCAGGACTATAAGAAAAGGTAACGCCCGGGGTGAAAATGTGGCGCAGTCCTTTTATCCATTTATTCTTAAAACGATAGATACCTACCACCTTGGTATTAATGCTCAGGTTAGCGCTGAAGTTTCGGGCCGAATTAAAACGCCAAACCGTATCGCTTTTTATCTGTCCGTTAAGGGTGTCTATCCTTCCGTCTGAACTGAAACGGTAAACCGTATCAGGGTCCCAATATCTGTTTATGCCTTTAAAATAAGTGCGCTCCTGGTAACTGAAAGAAGGAGTAATGTTGATGTATTTTAAAACCCGCAAGGGGGCATCGATGCTTAAATTCTGGTTGATGCCGAAGCGGAATTTATCAGCAGTTTCGGCTTTGAAAAGAATAGAATCGTAGGTGCTAACGCGGTTGAGGAAATCGAAGGAGTAAGTGATTCCAATATTCTCATACCATTTGGGGCGGTCGCTTTGAATTTTTGCTTTGAAGGGTGTAACCCGCGACATACCCAGGTGTATGTTCGGAAGCGTAAACTCAATGGTTTTGTTCAGT
This sequence comes from Bacteroidota bacterium, assembly GCA_040387015.1. GTDB lineage: Bacteria > Bacteroidota > Bacteroidia > Chitinophagales > LD1 > Bog-950. The sequence goes on along the minus strand of JAZKEP010000070.1, from coordinate 2,178 downwards.
AAGTTTTGTGAGTGCCGCAAGCTTGCCGATATGCTGAACGGGGTTCCCGCAAAGTTGTAAGAAGCATTAATGGTAGAGTTAAAGGTAGTGCTCAGTGCTCTCGTATCGGTTATCAAACTGGCGGTGTAAAAATCTCTCGACTGCATCTGCACGCTGGCACCAAAGGCGGCATTGGGTATGGAGCGCGAATCCTGTGTGTGCGACCACGCTAAGCTATAGGAATTTACAGCCTTTGCTTTCGGCAGGTCGGGGTCGGTAGGGGGGGTGCGTATGTAGCCAAAACTTAAAGAGCCATTGAATTTATAGCGAAGCGCATACTGCGCGTTTACGCTAGCACCCAACAAGCCGTTGGTGGCCACCTGCCCCAGAAACTTCAAGCCCAGGTAATCATTCACAGCCCAGTAGTAACCACCGTTACGCAAAAAGAAAGCCTCTACCCCAATTTGTCCGTATTCAGGCATCACAATCCCCGAGCGCTTTCCCTGCTTTACCGGGAAAATGCCGAAGGGCAGGTAAAGCGGAGTAGGCACATCGGCCACCCATAAATTGGCAGGGCCTGTTACCAGCACTTTGTTAGGTACTATTTTCACTTTCTTGGAGCGGAAGTAGAAGTGCGGATGCTCTAAATCGCAGGTGGTGTATTTCGACTTCTCTCCAAACCATTCATCATATTCATTCTTCTTCACCTTTTCGCTGTGTATGTAAGCATCGCCTTCTTTGGTTAACACATGATATACAATGCCTTTCTTCGTTTTGAAATTGTACTTCATCGAATCAGCTGTGTACTCTTTGCCGTCATCGGCAAAAACAGGGGTGCCCTGCATCTTGCCGCTGCTATCGGTTGTTCCCCGTGCGGTAAGGGTAAAGGTGTTCCAGTCAAAATCAATCCGGCTTGAGTTGAGCTGAATTTTTTGGTAGTGCACATTGGCCGCGTTATACAAATACATTTTCTTAGTGCTGATGTCGTACACAATGGAGTCCTCGGCTTTGTAAGTGATGATATCCTTAATGTCATCCTGCTGGGCAAAATCGAGTGTGTCATTATTACTAAGGGTATCTGCAATAAGAACAGCAGTTGAATCGTTGAGAAAGGTAGAGTCGCTGCTTTGAATAAAGAGTGAATCGTTAGCGGTGCTTAATGGTTCTGCTTTCAGGCTGTCGACAGCAAAAACCGAAACAGGTCTCTTGGCCTCAAAAGAAAAGGGTAACTTGGCATGTACAAAAATAGACAACCCTAAAAGCGCTGTGGTTAAATACAAACTGCGTATTAGTTTCGGAAGGATGCTGTAAAAGTATATTTGATTTGATAAATTCAACCTACAGGAGTTAATAACACGAAATGGCGCGGTGATGAGTTATGGAAATTCATTTATATCGCGTCAAATTTAAAAAATCCCAAACGTGAGATTCAAATACATATTGTTCCTACTTTCTCTATTCACATTTTATGGCGCGAAAGCGAATAACAATTTCAGTATCAAAACGGTTGTGATTGATGCCGGGCATGGAGGAAAAGACCCCGGAGCTGTTGGTTTCAATAAAACATACGAGAAGGATGTGGCGCTTGCGGTTGCTTTAAAATTTGGCGAATACATTCAGAAGAATTTCCCTGATGTTAAAATTATTTATACGCGCAAAACAGATGTGTTTCTCGAGCTGCACCAACGCGCGGAAGTGGCAAACAAAGCCAAAGCTGATTTGTTTGTGGCCATTCATTGCAATTCGTCTACCAATAGCGAAGTGTACGGAACCAGCACTTACATTTTGGGTTTGCATCGTACTGAAGCCAACCTTGAAGTAGCCAAGAGGGAGAATGCCGTTATCTTATTAGAGGATGACCGCGATAAGAACTACGAGTTCAACCCCAATACTCCCGAAGGACATATTATTATGAGTATGAAGCAGAATGCTTTTCTCGATCAGAGTATTGACTTTGCTGCAAAATTTGAAGGCCAGTTAGAGAACTACGCAAGCAGAAAAAGTATGGGTGTAAAACAGGCTGGGTTCTACGTGCTTTACAAAACAGCCATGCCTAGTTTACTTGCAGAGATTGGTTTTATTTCAAACCCAGAGGAGGAGAAATATTTGAATTCTTCTAAAGGCCAGGACCAGATTGCCTCCAGCTTGTTCAATGCTTTCAAGGATTATAAAACTGAAATGGAAGGAACAGAAAGTGAC
>JAZKEP010000069.1:0-3978 GCA_040387015.1 Bacteroidota bacterium | reverse complement strand
TTCTCGTGGCGCAAAACATCGGCATGGTGCTTACACATTACAAACTCACTTTCACCAACCTCGAGCCTTAAAAGCCCTGTCACCAAACAAAAAGGCGTTCCGCAATGCTACGGAACGCCTTTTTCCAATACCCCACTATGTTAGTGCCCTAATTCCCTCATCATCCTTCATCCTTCATCCTCCCATCATCAAATCGTCTAATTGTCAAATCGCCTAATCCTCTCATCCTCTAATCGTCAAATCGTCAAATTGTCAAATCGTCTCATCAGCAAATCTTCACATGGTCCCGCCACCGGTCACCCCTTCACCACACGCACCGCCCCCTCATCCGTACACGCATCCAGCAACTGCCCCACGCTCTTCCGCAGCACCGGGTGAACAAACCCCGCTGCAATTTCATTCAGCGGTGCAAGCGTAAACCTGCGTTCATGTAAGTATGGGTGCGGTATTTTCAATTCAGGTAAGTTCACCGTTTCACCGGCATAAAACAGAATATCTATGTCTATCACGCGCGGCCCCCATTTCACCGTTTCGGTTCGGCCCGATTCTCTTTCAATGGTTTTCAGGGTAGATAAGAGGGGGAACGGTTTCAACCCGGTCAGCACCAGCACGGCCTGGTTCAAAAAGCCCGGCTGCTCTTTCAGTCCCCAGGCTTCCGTTTCGTAAAGCGAAGAGCAGCGCAGCACCTTGCCGCAGCATAATTCAATCTTTTCCAGGGCGCTTTCTAAATTCGCTTTCCGGCCTCCTTCGTTCGAGCCCAGCAATAGATATACTTCTTTCATGGCTCTCAAAAATATTATTATTGCAACGCCATTAAAATTATACGCAGCACTAAACGTCAACACTTAAAATTTTCTTCATGAAACAGTTTTTCAAAATCGTTTTCGCCACTATCACCGGCATCATTTTATTAAACGTAATCATCCTCTTCTTTATCATCGGCCTGGTTGCCGCTGCAGGAGGTGACAAAAAAGTAAACGTAAAAGCCAATTCTATTCTCACCCTCGACCTCAACTATAACATACCCGAACAAACCAACGAAAACCCTTTCGCAGGCTTAAGTGCCGGAGATTTTAAACCCAAGAAGGCCGTTGGCTTAACCGATATCCGCGAGTGCATTAAAAAAGCAAAGACCGATGATAACATCAAAGGCATTTACCTCGAACTAGGTATCAACAACAACGGCTTTGCCATGCTCGAGGCCCTGCGTCAGTCGCTGCTCGATTTTAAAAAGAGCGGTAAGTTCGTTTACGCCTATGGTGAAGTTATTTCACAGAAGTCTTATTACCTGGCTACCGTGGCCGATAAGGTTTTCATGAATCCTAACGGGGGCATGGAATTGAAGGGCTTGGGCCGCGAGATTATGTATTTCAAAGGCATGTTCGAAAAGCTCGGAATCGAAGTGCAGGACTTCCATTGTGGCGCTTTCAAGAGTGCTATCGAGCCTTTTGTGCGCACCGATATGAGCCAGCCCAACCGCGAGCAGATGCTTACCATTTATGGCGATGTTTACAACCACTTTGCAGCCAACATTGCTAAGGATAGAAAAATTGACACCGCCACATTCAACGGCATCGTAAACAACCTTTCTGCCGAAAGTCCGCAGGATGATAAGAACCTCAACCTGGTTGATGATGTGGTTTACTACGATCAGGTGTTGAATATGCTTAAAGAAAGAACAGGCACCGACAAGAAAGAAGACCTCAACTCCGTTGACCTTGCTAAGTATGCCACCACCTTAGAAGATATGAAAGAAGGCACCGGCAAGATTGCGGTGGTATATGCAGAGGGAACCATTGTTGATGGCGATGGCCAGGACGGTGAAATAGGAGGGGAGAAGTTCTCAAAACTCATTCGCAAGCTGCGCAGAGATGAAAAAATAAAAGCCATTGTATTGCGCATCAACTCTCCGGGCGGCAGCGCTTTGGCAAGCGATGTAATGTGGCGCGAGCTCGTACTGGCTAAAAAAGAAAAGCCATTGATAGTTTCCTTTGGCGATGTAGCCGCTTCAGGTGGTTATTACATGGCCTGCATGGGCAACCGTATCTTTGCACAGCCTAACACTATTACCGGCTCCATCGGGGTATTTGGTTTGCTGCCTAATGCCAAGAGAATGTTCAACGAAAAAATGGGTATCACTTTCGATGAAGTGGAGGTAACTCGCCACGGAGTATTGGGCGGTATCACCAAGCCACTCGATGCCGAGGAATCTGTTTTTGTGCAACGCAGTGTAGAGCGTATCTATTCTGAATTTAAGCAGCGCGTGGCGGAAGGCCGCGGTAAAGACACCGCTTATATTGAAACTATTGCACAAGGTAGAGTTTGGACTGGTAATCAGGCACTTGCCAACGGTTTGGTAGATGAAATTGGAGGCCTGGATGAAGCCATTGCCTATGCTGCTAAAACTGCCAATCTTAAAGACTATTACCTCAAGGAATATCCCGAGCAGAAATCTTTCCAGGAACAGATTATGGAAAGTTTTGGCGATGTTAAAGCCGGCTGGGTAAAAGAGCAATTGGGCGAGCAATACGAAATCTACAAAACCATCGAGTGGCTTAAAAAAACCAAAGGTGTTCAGGCAAGAATGGTCTACGATTTAGGTTTGTAGAACGGTAGCGAAATAGATGTTCGCTGAAACTACTGGTTGACCGGGTTATTCAATGTGCTAGTGGATGTTGTTAAGCTGAAACTTGGCACAGTAGATCGTCAGCAAATAAAAAAGGCATCCGTTTTAAGGATACCTTTTCTACTCTTTTAACCACTCAAAACCAAAAACCAATTATTAGTTTCAATTACATAAACGGAAGCAATCTGAAAAGGTTACGCACAAAGGCGTAATAAAGCATAGAAAGGTCTCTCTTTTGGACTTACAGCACAACTTCATACTTTCGGCTTCGCACCAACCTGGCTCCTCCGTATGAAATTATTTAAATCGGTAATTGTCTTCGCCTGCGTCATCTCTTGCCTTCACACAACTGCCCAAAACGCAATACCCGTTATTTCAAATATTACAGCCCTCGCTGATACAGTTTTCCATAAGCTCAATATAACCTTCAACGTTACCGAAGCCGAAAATGAAAACCTCGAAATATTTCTCGGTGTTTCTGCCGATAGCGGAATCTCTTATCCTTACAACACAGCTAATGCAACGGGGCACATTGGCTTTCCTGTAAGTGCAGGTAGCAACAGGCACATTGAATGGTATTATCCCGATTCGCTTTCGGCTATGTTGCCCCGCCTCTCTGTAAAACTTACTGCCAACGACCGCTATGCAATTGATATTCAGCAAATCGTTAATCAGATTGATACCGCCAGGCTCCGTCAGAATCTTCAGTTCATCGAAGGCATTCGCCATCGCCTCACCGATAGCACACACTTGAAGATAGTGCAGGATTCCATTTATAAAGCTTTCCAGCGTTACGGTTTGCAGGCAAGGAAGCATGATGTATTGTTTAACTCGGCCTATACCGGTAAAAATATTATCGGTCGAAAACCCGGTGCTGTAAACGATACCCGCACCTACATCTTCGATGGCCATTACGATACCGTGGACGATAGCCCCGGTGCCGATGATAACGGGAGCGCCATCGCTGCCATGCTGGAAGTGTTGAGGGTAATTTCTCCTCTTCCTCTTCAAAACACAATCGAATTTATCGGCTTTGACCTGGAAGAAGCAGGCCTTGTGGGTAGCGAAACCTTTGTTCAAAATGGCATTCAATCGTATGAAAATATTGCGGGCGTTATAAATGCCGATATGATAGGTTATTACAGCACAGTACCTTATTCTCAAACCATTCCTGCCGGGTTCGATCTTATTTTTCCCGCGCTCTATTCCCGCCTGGTGGCCGATAGCTTTCGGGCAAATTTTATTATCAGTTCTGCGAACGATAGCTCCGTAGGTCTCCTTTCACTGTTTGAAAGTATGGCTGCGCAATACGTTCCCGGCTTGTTGGTTGGCTCTATTCAAATACCCGGTAA
>JAZKEP010000068.1:21735-44039 GCA_040387015.1 Bacteroidota bacterium | reverse complement strand
GAAATGTAGGCGCAGGTTCAGTTTATTTGATGATTGATGAATTGCTCAGTAAAGGCAGACTACAGAAAGGACAGAAACTTCTTCTTATGGTTCCTGAAAGCGCACGCTTTGCGTATGTTTACGCTTACCTAACCGTTTGCTGATATATGAAGAAGGACGAGATACCTCAAGACCCAAGTCCGCTTGATAAGTTTACCAAAGAAGTTTGTTATGCAGTGGATGAAAAAGGTGAATACACCACTGCCCTCAGCAGAGGTTGGCAGGTGAAAGCAGATGCCCTTGGTATTACCTGGGAAGAAGCACAGCAGCGAACAGCCAATGCCCGCGAGAAAGTGAAGAATGGCGAAGCAAGTCCCGTTTTATTTTTCATGGAACTTAATATGATGGACATGCCGATTATAGCTGCATACACCGGCTTCTGGCAATGGACTATAAAGAGGCATCTGAAACCCGGTGTTTTCAAAAATCTCTCTGAGAAGAAGTTGAAAAAGTATGCTGAAGTTTTTGATATTACTGTTGAAGAGCTAAAAAGCATGAGTCCGAATGGAACTTAATTTCAAACACATTCAGGCGGCTCACTGTGAGAATGGGGTAACAACTAATTTACTGACGTATTCGGGTATTCATCAGATTACAGAGCCCCTTGCTTTCGGTATAGGTGCCGGCATATTTTATATCCATATCCCTTTTCTTAAGATCAGCGGAGGGCCGGCCATCTCTTTTCGTACCATGCCGGGCTATATCTTCAGTCGAACCTGTTCGGCTTTGGGTGTATCTGTAGTGCGAAAAACTTTTAGCTCAAAAGAAAAAGCGCAAAAATTTTTAGATGATTGTCTGGCTAAGGGGCAACCGGCAGGATGTCAGGTAGGCGTGTATCATCTTACTTATTTTCCTAAAGAGTTTCGTTTTCACTTCAATGCGCACAATCTGGTGGTGTATGGAAAGGAAGGAGGTACTTACAAGGTAAGCGACCCTGTGATGGAAACGGTTACAACCATTAGCGCACATGATTTAGAGCGCGTGCGGTTTGCAAAAGGCGCATTGGCACCTAACGGACAAATATATTTTCCGAAAGAAAGCAAAGCCATATCTGATGAACGAATCAGTAAGGCCATTATTAAAGGAATTAAGCACGCTTCGTGGTTTATGACCGAAACACCTGTTCCTATTCTCGGTATTGCAGGAATACGTTTTACTGCTGCCAGAATAAAAACCTGGAGAGAAAGTTTAGGTGTAAGGAGAGGGGGTATCTATCTTGCCCAGTTAGTTCGCATGGGCGAAGAAATCGGTACCGGTGGTGCGGGTTTTCGTTTTGTATATGCTGCCTTTCTTCAGCAGGCACACACTTATGTTCGTAAGGATGAATTGCTGGAAATTTCAAAGCAATTCACTGCCATTGGTGATTTATGGCGCTCTTCATCTGTGCAAGCCTCGGGTATTTACAAAGGAAGGTTAACAGAGCAACAGGATTTTAATGTAATGGGTGATATGTTGTTGAATATCGCTGATAAAGAAAAAGCTGCATTTAAAGCACTACAGAAAATAAACTGGAAGTGATGGAAGCTTCTGCCATTCACATACAAAACCTCCATTTTCAATATGCCGAACACTCGGGTGTGGTGTTGAAAGATTTCAATTTAAGTATTGCTGTGGGCGAACGCTTTGGTTTGCTCGGGCCTAATGGGGCAGGGAAAACAACCCTGATGAATCTGATGACAGGCGTGTTGCAAATGCAAGGCGGCAGCATTCATCTTCTTGGGAAAAGTATTGGTTCATCTGCGGAAGTAAAAAAGCTATTTGGTTTCGTTCCTCAGTTTCATTCTTTCTACCAGGAATTGAGTCCCAGAGAAAATTTAGAATTCTTTGGTGCATGGTCCGGATTGAGGAGAAAAGAAATAAACGAAAGAACAAAAGAATTACTTGAAGTGCTTGGTCTTAGTAATGTTGCGGATAAACCTGTTTCAAAATTTTCAGGGGGAATGAAAAACCGTGTGAATCTTGCCATTGGGGTGATTCACCGCCCAAAGATTTTGTTTTTGGATGAACCTACTACCGGAGTGGATGTGCAAACACGGCATGCCATTATCGCCTACTTGAAAGAGCTGAATCAGGCAGGCACAACTTTGATTTATACTTCCCATCATCTAACTGAAGCTGAATCGCTGTGCACCAAAGTGGCATTGATAGATGAAGGGAAAATTATTGTACAGAATGATTTAAAAACTTTGCTCGCTGAACACAAGCAGGACGGTTTGGAAGGCTTGTTTTTAAACTTAACCGGTAAAAATTACCGCGATGCCGATGTATAAGCTTTACACTGCCATTTTGAAGGAACTTCGCATTATGGTGCGCGACAAAGCAGCATTGGCGGTGATGTTTCTGATGCCAGTCTTGTTGGTTGTGGTGATTACCAGCATTCAGCATAGCAGCTTGAAAATGATAAACGACAACACAGTGCCTATGTTGGTTTGCAATCGCGATGGTGGAGAAAGCAGTAAGCAACTGATTGATGCACTTCAAAAGATAGGCATGTTCGATCTAATGAAAATTGATTCATCGCTCACCGACAAACAACTTACCGACAGTATGCATGCCAAGGATGCGTTAATTGCTGTTGTGTTACCTGATGGGTTTTCTTCTGCCTTAAAATGGAAAGCACAGAATGTTACCGGCAAGGCACTGACTGAGTTTGGTATGTCAGTAAACACTCCGCAAGATTCTGCGATTACAGTTAAAGAAACACCATCTGTAACTATGTATTATAACCCCGTGCTGCAGGAATCGTTTCGCTTATCCGTTAACGGAGCTTTGAAAAGTGCGCAACAGTTTACCGAGAACCGGGCCGTTTTGCAGGCTTTATATCTTGCTATGAGTGACAAAAAATTGCCCGACTCACTAGAGCAGGAAATCCTCAACAATAAATCACGTATACAGCAGGTTCCTACTGCTAAAGATGGCAGCCGGAAAATCCCCAATGCCACACAACACAACGTACCTGCATGGACTATCTTCGCTATGTTTTTTATTGTAGTGTCGCTTAGCTCTAACGTAGTAAAGGAGAAAATAAGCGGAAGTTTTATCCGCTTAAAAACATTGCCTACCAGTTTTATCTTGAACCTGAGTGCTAAACAGATTACTTATATTTCGGTTGCTCTCGGACAAGTAGCCGTTATTTTTTCACTTGGAATATTTCTGTTTCCCTCCATTGGCTTACCAAAATTAGTGCTGCCCGATAGCTTAGGAAGTTTATTCCTTGTTTCCGTAGTGTGTGGCTGGTGTGCTGTAAGTTATGGTATTTTAATTGGTGTTTATTCTAAAACTATGGAACAGGCTATTGGTTTCGGAGCAGTATCGGTGGTGATACTAGCCGCTATCGGAGGTATCATAGTGCCGAGTTTTGCAATGCCTGAATCACTTCACTTTTTGATGAAACTTTCTCCGCTGCATTGGTGCATGGAAGCCTACAATACGCTGTTCCTGGAAGGAGGCTATATGAATAATGTTTTGAAAAGCCTGTTGCCTATAGTGGGTATTGTTTTTGTGATGCAGTTGCTTGCTTTCGTTGGGCTGAGAAGACAACATTTAATTTGATATTATTGCGGCATGGATAAAGCATCAGAAAAAAGAAAGCTGAAGGAACACATTATCAAGTACCTTAACCTGCTTTCTATAACGCCCGAGGAAATAGGTGATGATATGCCCCTGTTTCAGGCAGGTCTTGGACTGGATTCTATTGATTCAATCGAGTTAGTAGTATTGCTGGAAAGAGAATACGGTATTAAGATTGAGAACCCGAAAGAGGGCCGTGCTATATTAGTGGATGTGAATACCATGATTGATTATATCGAAAAACACCGCACGAAGACAGAGCAGGCATGAGCAGGATTGTTGTAACCGGAATGGGTATCATCAGCCCCGTAGGAAGTTCGGTTGCTCAAAACCATGCCGCCCTGAAGCAGGGCAAATGCGGGTTCTCATCGCTTGAACTTTTTCCTACTAAATTCGGTAGTTTACTTCCCTTTGGTGAAATCAAAATTCCTAACGAGGTTTTAAAGGAACAACTAAACGTTACTGAAAAAGGGGTTACCCGCACCACTTTGCTTGCCGTTCATGCCTTTCAGCAGGCAGTAGAAGATAGTGCTTTGAGTAAGTCGGATTTAGAATCCGTGGATACGGCTTTAATCAACGGCAATACCATTGGCGGTATGTGCCTGAGCGATGAATTATACATGGATGCCAACAAAAATGAGGTTGGCTCGGAGTATATTTCTTCCTATAACCTTGGCTCGGTAAACATGTACATTCAGCAGCGTTACGGTATCCGTGGTGTCATAAATACTTTCAACACCGCCTGTTCTTCCTCAGCAAATGCAATTGCGTATGGCGCTCGATTAATCCGCAATGGTTTTGCGAAACGCGCTATTGTTGGCGGAACAGACAGCCTTGCCAAATTCACCATCAACGGTTTTAATTCACTTAATATTCTTTCTTCTGCTCAGTGTCGTCCATTTGATGCTGAACGTTCAGGACTGAATCTGGGTGAGGGAGCTGCCTTTTTGGTGTTGGAGAGAGAAGAAGATGCAAAGGATAAAAAGATATATGCCGAAGTTAGCGGATGGGCAAATACAAATGATGCATTTCACCCATCTTCTATATCAGACAATGGTGAGGGACCCTACCTTGCTATGAAGCAGGCTTTGGAAGTAGCAGGCCTGCTACCGGAGCAGATTGGTTTTATTAATGCGCATGGCACAGGAACCGAAAATAACGATGAAAAGGAAAGTGTGGCTATGCTGCGGCTATTCAATTCACCTCCGGCTTTTGGCTCCACAAAATCTAATGTGGGACATACCTTGGGAGCTGCAGGGGCAATTGAAGCGGTCTACTGTTTGCTGAACCTTATGCATCAGGAGGTATATGCAAGTTTAAATTTTAGAATGCCGATAGGCACCACCGGATTAAGACCTGTTACAGATTATACAAAAATGAATCTGGAGCATGTGATGAGTAATTCATTCGGCTTTGGAGGGAATTGTTCATCTCTTATATTTTCAAAAGCATAGAAGATGTTTTTTATTCATCAGTCATCCTGCATATCACATCAGCCGACCTTTAACGAGGTAGATCTGGAAGATTTGAAGCTTTCGGAGAATAATCTAATTCATGCTATTGAACCTAAATATGAAGGTGTACCTATCGGTCAGCTGCGCAGAATGGGCAGGGCCTTACGAATGGGAGTAGGCGCAGGTATGAAACTGCTTCTTCAAAATAAAGTAGACGGCATTATCATCGGCACAGCTAACGGAGGCATTGAAGACAGTATTGTCTTTTTGAATCAAATACATGATTTTGAAGAGGGCCGCTTGACACCCACAGCCTTTGTGCAAAGCACTTACAATGCTATTGCCGGCATGATGGGGATGATTACAGCTAACAAAGGTTACAATGCCACTCATGTACATCGCGGGCTGGCTTTTGAGAACGTCATGCTGGATGCAGCTATGCTACTGCGCGAAAACCCTGACCACAGTTATCTCATCGGAGGGGTGGATGAAATATCAATGAAGAACCACCGGTTAGTGGAGCTGGCGGGTTGGTATAAAAATGATCCTGTGCTTAATACTGACTTATATAAAAACAGTGCCACAGGAACTTTGCCCGGTGAAGGGGCCGCTATGTTTGTAGTTAGCAACCGAAAAGAAAATGCAACTGCTCATTTGAAAGCGATGAAAATGCTAAGCACCTTTGACGAAAACTATGTGCAGGAGCAATTGAGTGTCTTTCTAAAAGAAAATCTTGCAGAAGGAGAAACAATAGATTTATTTCTTCACGGAGAGAATGGCGATAACCGACTTTTGAAGTATTATTCAGCTACAGAAAAGTGCGTGGATCAAAAAACTGCAGTGGCAAGATTCAAGCACGCTTTTGGCGAGTTTCAAACTGTTTCTGCATTGGCATTATGGCTGGCAACGCAGCTGCTGCAAACGAAAATGATTCCTCCACATTTTGTCAAGAAGAATTCGGTAACTGCCTTTAACCGAATCCTTATCTATAATAATTATCAGGGGGCGCAGCATGGATTTATGCTGGTTGAAGGAGTTTAACCGCTTACCCTTCCGGTTCCGGCTCAAAAAATACCTTCATTTTACACGAAGCAATCTCTTCACTACCCACACTTATTTTTCCTGTCATAACAGTAACAGTTCCGAAAACTTTGTAATCAATCGTTATCTCGGTGATGAGTTCTTCTCCTGCCTGAGGTAAACGGTTAGAAACAAAATCGCGCACCTCGCCAATAAACCCTACGGAATGTTTCTTGCCATTCAGGAAATCTTCATAGCCGATTTTGCAACCTGCACTCTGCGCCATGTTTTCCAGCAAAGCTGAGTTTGCCGTTTTCACATAGTATGTGGTTGCTATCAAAAATGAAACCAGTGACACAGCTTTTATCGTTTACCTCCTTTAACGAACTGATTAAAACAAAAGGAGCCTTTTGAGGAATAAAGGCAGTAAGGTTTTCTCCGCTAATGGGTAACATAGGGTCAAACAAATTGAATTTTAGCTGAAGCTGATATTCTTAGATCCGTTAAGGACCACAAATGCCCGTATCTTAAATCCCTTTTGACTTAAGAAGAGTTTTTATGTCATCGTATTTACATTCCTTGGCATACATAGATGGCAGGTATTCACCGGCTCCGAAACACTTGATTGTTTCCACCTGTTGTCCTATTGCATTATATCCTGTACTACGCGTTTTTATGTCATGTATTTTAAGACGTGTCCACCATTTCTCTCCCGATTCTACCATGGCTTTTACCATTTCCATATTACCATTTTCAATAGCGTAATAAATAGCTGTTTTGTCTGTGACATGGCTGAAACAATTGGTTTTGGGATTGATGAATTTGCCTTCGACACCTTGGTTGGATTTTGCTCCTGCGCTAAGCAGGTATTTAACCAAATCCAGACGATCGTAAAGTGCCGCTATGCTCAAGGGTGTATATCCTTTTAGCAGAGCGCCTTCACTCTGGCCGAAGAATTTACCTTCCATGTTTAAATCCGCGCCTTTATCCACCATAGCTTTTACCACCTCAACCAAACCCGTTTGCGCTGCCTGGAAGATAACCGGGCCATACACATCGTGAACAATCTTAACATCAGCACCATTATTAATTAGTGCTACCATAACATCTTTTTTCGATCCCATACCGGCAGAAAGCGCTACTTCAAGAGGAGTTTGAGGTTTAATAATGCCGTTTGCATTATTCTTACCGTTAATGTCTAAGCCTTTGCTTAATAAAACCTTTAGCATTGCCTCAGCAGTACCATTTCTATCCTCTGGCAGATTTAAATACCAGGCCGGTACAATTAAACCAAAACCTGCAAGCACTTCTTTACTCGCAGCACATGCAGCTTTTCTTTCTTCGCGTGAGTTGCCGAAACTTGCAAACGTGTGAAGTAAGGTGCCATCGGTAACTCCTTTTTCAACACTTGCTCCTTTTGCTAACAGCATTTCAACGCATGGAACACAATTAGTCGCGGATACTATTGTAGGTAACGCATAAATTTCTGAGGGTTTGGCAGTGACCATTACCTTTGACCAAACGTCAATCAACGCCTGATTTGCACTCTTGCCTTTGGCCTTTTCATTGGCAATAAGTGTTTTGAAAGTAGCAGAAGGATCTGTCAAGCCCGGCTTATTAGGATCTGCGCCTGCGTCCAGGAGCATTTTCATTACCTCGGTGGAATAAAAAGTTCCAGCCTGAATCACGGCAGGATAGTTTCCTCCGTTAGGGTCGCATCCTTTATCCAGCAGCAGTTTTGTTGCTTCGGGGCTAAAGATGGTATATATCAATGCATTTCTTCCATCTTCGAATAGCGCGTTTACATTGGCACCTGCATTTAGTGCATTGTTGATGCCCTCTACATTGCATTCTTTTGCTGCTTTAAAAAAATCTTCTTGTGATGCGCTAACTCCGGTCGATGTAAACAGGAAAGCAATTACCGCGAAAGCTGATAACAATGTATTTTTCATTTGCATTACTTGTATTTAGATAAAGGCATAAAATTATAATCAATTGGCAAAGTTTATAACTCATTTTAGTGACTATAGTTTCCCAATTTCGGTATAAAGCCTGGCTTGCATTTGTTTAGTTAACTGCTTGTATCGTTCGGGTTGATAATACAAGAGGTTATCCATTTCATAAGGGTCATCGGTAATGTTATATAGCTCTGTCTCTACGGCTTCTGCTTTTTCTTTCTTTTTTGTTGCGTGTTTATTTCCCGCAGCAATTTTTGCCAGCAGCTGAGGGTCTTTGTTTTCAAGTTTATTACGGAATTTTTTCATTCCATAATACTTCTCCCACTCGATATACTTGAAGGTTTTCTTTGTTGCAATTCCATCCACTTCTATATCCGTAATCATTCGGATGGCATTATACGAAGGGCGGTCGAGCAGGGGAGAAGGGAATAGTTTGATATTCAGTTTTGGTCCCCCGAAAATAAAATCTGTTCCACCGGGACTGATGTATTCCATGATAAAGCTTTCACGTGACTGATGATTTGCAGCAGCATTCTTATTAAGCAGTGGAACTATTGATTTTCCGTCTACATCGCTGGGAATGTCAACTCCTGCAAGTTCCAACAAGGTGGGCATCAAATCAAGATTCACAATCCATTCTTCCGATTTGCCTGCAATGTTTAAATGAAGTGAATCTCCACCGGCAATTACCAAGGGCACACGTATAGCCTCCTCATACGGACTTCCTTTGTGGTAAAGGCCTTTACTTCCTAAATGAAACCCATTGTCCGATGTAAATATGAGCAGCGTGTTATCCCATTCCCCCTCAGCTTTTAATGTGGCAATCACTTGCTCCATCATATCGTTTAAGGCATACAGCGATGCCATACGGTAATACCAGGTGGCTTGCATAAAACTTTTAATTTCCTTAGGCAGCTTTCCGGTAAAAGCCAAATTGTAGTAAAACCTTCCTTTATCCTGTTGGCGCAATCTTTTTTTCCAGTTGGAAGTCAGCCACAAGGATTTGTCTAAGGGTTTTTCTTTTTCTTTTTCAGTGGCCAGCTTTCCGTAGTCATTAAAGTAGTTAGGCGTTTGTGGCATAGGCGTATTTAACCAGCGCTTGCTTGCTTTTTGTTCGTGGCGAGGTGCGGCAGGCAAGGGGAAATGAGGAGGAGTGGGGGTGAGGTACAGAAAGAAAGGTTGTGCATCGTGCTGTTCAGCGCTTTCAATAAAAGCAACGGCTTTTTTAGTTAGCACATCGGTTGAGTAATCTTCTTCCTGTTTGCCGTGCTTTTCTATTTGCGCGTAGGGTGCTACCCAAGCGGTATCATTCAGCTTTGCAGCTTTATCCCATATGAGTAAATCATAGTTGTAACCCCGGTAGATTGGCATAGGCGCACTCACCATCACGGCCCCGTCCGTCCAGCCATAAGGCAGCGGCAGCGGTTTACTTTTCTTCTTCTTGTAGCCATTCAGGTATTTGCCAATCATTGCGGTGCGGTAACCCGCTTTAACCAGTTGAGCAGGCAGCGCAGCCGGTTCATCATCTTTAAAATATTTCCAGCCGCCCTTGGTATTGCCATTGCGCATTACCTCTGTTTTGTGACCATACTTACCTGACAGCAATGCCGCACGGCTGGGGCAGCAGATGGACATAGGCGTAAATGAATTGGTAAAATCAATTCCGTTTTGCTTTAATGAATCGAGCACCGGCAACACCTCCGGAAAAAATTGTGGCGTTACCATGTCATCAAGGTCATCGGCAAGTATAATTACCACGTTGGGCTTCTGTTGTGCCTGTGTGCCGAAAACCAAAAACAGTAAAACAAAAAACGAAAGAAACTTTTGCATCAGGATGCAACAATACTAAAGAGCGGCAAAATTATTTCCTGTCTTTTGGAATCTTCTTCCAGAACGATTTTAAATCTTCGGAGTAAAGACACACTGCGCGAATATTTTTCTTTATTTACTTGCTCAAAAATCGAGTATGATTGAATCTTATCTGGAAAATGCTGTGTCGTTTTCCGGTTTGCCGCTGGAGAAGTTGCGAAGCCTGCCTTATGGTGTATATGTTCTCGATAAGGATTGGAATTACCTTTGCGTAAGTGATTATGTGCCTAAGAATCTGGGAATATCAGAACAACTGGAAGGCCAAAATATGTGGGTACGGTTCCCTGCTCTTAAAACCGACATGGCCTTCATGACTTTAAAGAAGAACTCAGAATTGGGATTGAAAAGCAACTTTACTACCACCTCGCCTTTAACCAGCCAAAAGCTTCATATAGTCAGTTTTGTTCTGCAGGATTGTTATGTAGTTTTTTCCCTTAAGCAATCAGACAAAACTGATTTGATTGACGAACTTCGGCAGGCAATGGCCAAGAAAAATTCTTAGCGTACGTATTTTGAAGGAAATTCTGCTCGATTAAGCCCCAGCTGTACCCGTCTTCACTTCTCCGGCTCGCTTGTAGGTAGCCATAATCACTCCGGTTGTTGTAACAGAACTCTCAGTTAATTTAAATGCTGCCGGAAATGCGCCATTATCAAACAGCTTTTTCCCTTTGCCAAGCGCAAGCGGATGAATTTTGAGGCACAACTCATCTACTAAATCATGCTTGAGCAACAACTGAACGAGCGTACTGCTTCCCCAAACCTGAATGTCGGAACCCTTTGAGTTTTTTAGCTTTTTGATAGCTGCCACACTCTTGACGAAGGTTGAGTTTTTCCAGTCTGACTTATTCCTGGTTTTGGATAGCACGTATTTGGTGCCATTATTTATACCCGGCCAATACGCGGCATGTTCAGGCCAGTAGTTTTCCCAAATTTCAAATGTTTTTCGGCCTAACAGGTAATCGGCAGGTTGCAATTCTTTTTCTACGGCCTTATCGTAAGCCTTATCACCATAAGGTGCCACCCAGCCTCCATATTTAAAGCCGCCTGATTTATCTTCCTGTGGCCCACCGGGTGCCTGCATTACCCCATCCAGGGTAATCATTGATAACACGGTAATTTTTCTCATAGCTTATTCTTTAAAATTTCTTCAAAGGTAGTTGTGCAATGCACGCTTACAGGACAGGTAACTTATGTGTGCGTTGCAATTACTTACATATATACCCTGCATTCTCTAAGGTGGCTTGGGCCGTTACCGCGGTATTGTGCGAGATGTTTTCATTTTTAGTATAACATATTTTCTCCTCGCCCGTTTTGCCGGGGTAAGCGCTTATCTTAATACACGTTGCTCCTACGGTTTGCGATTGCTCAATTATTTGATCGATGGTAATGCCTGCGGGCAGCGAGGTATCGCAGATGGTAGTGCCAAAACCCTGTATGGTGCAGGTGGCGCATTCGCCTGTGCCGGGGCGTTTGATGGAGCAGGTTACACATTTTTTGCAGGAGTAAAATGCCAGTGTAAGAATACAAGCAAGAAGAAAAGCTTTTTTCATGTTACTTAATTTTAAGATTTGAATGTAACAGATAAATGAATAGCTAACAAATTTTTGTTGTTGCTGCTGAATCCATAAACAAGGGCTTTAACGGTGGGTTTGCAATTATTTTTTTGTGGTAAAGCTTTGAATAAACTTTTTGAGGCTGAAATTGAATTTCGTTTTTTTTGAACCGGTTTCAGTTTCGCCCAATAAAAAGCCAAGAGGTTTCAGCGAATCAATTCTGTCGCAAATCAATTTTACAATAGCCATGATTGGAATGGAAAGAAACATACCCGGTACGCCCCACAATGCTGCACCGGCAAGTACGGCAAGTAAAGAAAGCAACGCATTGAGTTTTACTTTTGAGCCAACTATTTTTGGTACAATGTAATTGTTATCTACAAACTGAATGACCGAGTAAAGCAGCACTACATATAAAACATATATCGCGGGTTTGGTAACTAAAGCAATAAGCATAAATATTGCTACCCCTATTATTCCCCCAAGGTAAGGCACTACGTTTAATAACCCGGCCGAAATACCTAACAGTATAGCGTAATCAATTCCCAGGATTAATAAGCCTATTGAATTAAGCGTAGCAACAATGGCAAATTCTATCAGTAATCCACCGAGGTAACTTTGAATAATGGCTCTTGTTTCGGTAAGCACTTCGTCCAGTTTGTTGTTGTTTACCGTTCCAAATATTCTGTGCACGGACTCTACCAAGTGGGGCTGATAAAACAAGAGCATAAAAATGTAAACCGGTATAAGTATCAAAGCCGCCATTATTTCGCCCACGGCAGTAAGGCTGTTTCCAATAACTGAGCTGCTTGCGCTGCTTAGTTGTGCTTTTAAATTTGCCAACCACGCATTTATATTTTGTGGACTTACATTAAAACACTCCGAAGCCCAGGCGATGGTATTGTTAAGCAGTAGCTCAAATTTAGCTGTAAGATGAGGCAATGCTTCGGTAAGCAAACCTGCCTGCGATGAAAGAAAAGCAATAAGGCCCCCTACAACTAATAGTAAAATGAACAAAACCAGAGCGATTGAAAGTGCGCGGTTAATCTTTTTTCTAATTAAAAAATTTACAGCAGGGCTTATGGCAATGGCTGTGATAACGGCAAAAAGAAACGGAACAAGAATGCTGCGTGTAAGCGATAACATGCTGATGAACACATATAACGCAATGAGGGTGAGCGATACTTTTACATAAAGAGGAATTTTGGTTGGCGTGTTCATTCTATCTCAAAAGAAAAGAATTATTTGATGTTTTTATTTCATGCAATTGCCGCTTTTATTACTTCGGCATTCTTAGTTACAGCAATTGTAATGCCGCCACGCATGAGGAACTACATGAAACTCTCACCCTTCGGAAGATTTGGAGAATCGGAGTAATTAAGTTTTCCCTATAGTTTCCAAACTCTTGTGGTAATAGGTATTTATCTGAAGCATAGCTACCTCAGCAAAACGACAAAGAATATTATTGTCATTGTTGCTCCATTCTCTTGGCTTTTTGTCAACTATGCATACGGAGCCAATATTATAGCCATCCAGTGTAGTTAAGGGGGCACCTGCATAAAAGCGTAACCCAAAAGCCCCTATCACCAATGGGTTTTTTAATAAGCAGGGTTCTTTCAAAGCGTCTTTAAATACTGTGGGTTTAGGATTAAGAATTGCAAGCGAACACAAACTTTTTCCCCGGCTTACTTTGTTTGTGCCCGGCATACCAAAATTTCCACGGAAGAAAACATCTTCATCGCCTACAATTGAAACAAGTGCAATGGGAGCGTCAAATGCAGAGGCAATTATTTTTGCAAAGGAATCGAAGTAGTTATCTGGTACGCTATTAATGATACTAAAATAGCCCAATGCGTTAAGTCTCTCCTGTTCATTTTCCGGTATTATAGGTATACCAAACGTATTTTCCATAGTATGAAGATATTTATATACTTCGGTGTACCACTAAAATGCGTAGCCAAGCCGTATTCCCAATGGCAAACTAAAAGCGGCCCGGTTACCTTCTTTGTTATTTATTAAATAAAAACTTGGATGGCGTGTTCCTTCCATAGGGTCAGTAGGGTTTATCCTGTCGTGATGAGAAACCCATTTATATCTGAAACCGATACCCGCATAAAAGTCGAATGAAAAATGCTTTACAACTAAATGATACCCCCATTTCACATTTACACTAAGCGTTTGTTTACGGACGTTAAATGTGTCCTCGTAATTTAAGTTTATCGAATCGTTCCATGAAGAAGTCCCAAACCGCCAAATGTCTTGGAACTGTGTCCTCATGTAGTTTGCTTCCAATGCTATATATCCTCTTGCATTTGTCTTTTTCCAGTTGTAGTAATATTTCTCTTCCAATGATGTTCTGAAACCTTTGGTCTTAGGATGTAAGTTATTTAACCAATGAATTGCGCTTGATGGTAAAAGCCAGGAAGCCATTATTTGGGTGGCAAATCCTTTCCCAGTTTTTCTTTCGTAAATTACTTCTAATGCCGCGTTGGTCATGCCAATTAATTTTAACGCAGAGATTTTTACACTGTTCTTTAAGGTATCTATTTTCAAATGCACGGATGGTGCAAGATAATTTGTATCCGTTTGCCATCTCTCTTCGGTCTTGTCATAATAAACTGAGGATGGGATTACAGGTTTATCGCTTTTCATTTTTACCCATTGTCTGAAATAGGTGCTGTAATAGACTCCCCGGTAATCTTTCTGGCTGAAAGAAAACTTAACAAAAGACATTAAAACCAATAGATAAAGTACTCTCAGTTTCATGATCTGATTCTTTTGCCGAACTTCTGAGATAAATCCCTTCAGATACATCTGGCGGGGCATGCTACGATTACCTGCTGCCGTTTCTTTGCCGAGCAAATCGTTTATCGCTTTACTGCTGTTCCGCTACCGGATTCGCTTACACCGCCAGGTGTCCCCGGGCCATAAGCAGTAAAATTAAAAGCAATACCGTTGCTGTTTTTTACTGCTTGAAAAGACTTAAATTCTAATACACCCATGTCTCCTGTATAGCTTAACACATCGTCTGCTGATGAAAGGGTGGCTTGAACGGGAATAGTTGATTGCTTCTTGAGAAGGTTGGTAATGATTACCACTTTGTCACCTAAGTTGTCAGGGTTTGGCTTGTCGATGGTAATGACATAAGTCTCTGTGCCCCATGTAGTGTCTTCTTTGCTTAGTGCCGAATTCCAGGAATACAGTTCATAGGTATTAGTAAAATCGTATGTGCCAAGTATTGCATCTCTACCTGTGGCAGAGTCTTCCTTTTTATTGCAGGAATTGAAAGTGCCAATTAGTAATATTGCAATTGTGAGAAGTGAAAGTGTTTTTTTCATGTTTAGATTGTTTTAGTTGACGAATATAATTATGTGTTTTAGTTAACCTTAAAAAAATCAAAAACTGCAATTTGCATTGCGGCTAAGTCCTAAATACCCGCACCTTTCCCCTCGCAAAAGCGCAGGGTCCATGCCAGGCGAAGGCACTACACATGAGACCCTGCGCGGACTAAACCAGCTCGATGAACTGATCGAGGGGTATGGTGATGGTGCCTGTTTCTCTGTCGTAGTGAGTGGGACCGGGAGGGTTGGTGGCGCTGGCTGCAGCGCCAAAGCGCACGCCCGCAAGGCTTGTTACTTCAACAGTGACCATAGAGGCAGGTGACGCTCGCCAAAAATGAACTTACGTGTGGTGCAAACGGATTGACGTGTTGTACAACTGAACTGACATGGGGCACAACTCAGCTTACATGCTTTACAACTGAACTGACATGCGGTACAAATGGACTGACATGCGGTACAAATGGACTGACATGGAGTACAACTTAGTTTACATGCCTTACAACTGAACTGACGTGTTGTCCAAATGAACTGACATGCCGTACAAATGAACTGACATGCCGTACAAATGAATTGACATTTCTCCAAAAATGCCCGGATGGATTGTGCTTTTGCCTGAAAGCGGGCAGTTGTGAGCGGAAAAGCCAATAAACGGAGGTAAATGACCCGGCCAGGCGAGTGAAGCAGTTGGATTTGGAAATTAGAACTGGAGTTTTTATTTTTCATACCCCGAATTGGTGAAACGAAGGAAGTGAAGAGCAGGGAGAGATTTACGACAATAGTCCGACAAGTGGGGAATGGGGGAATGTGAGGATTTGAGAATGGGAGAATTTGAGAATGTGAGAATGGGAGAATGTGAGAATTTGAGAATGGTGTCATCCTGAGTTGAGGCTTTGCGAGACGAAGGATCTTGTATTCGAATACAAGATGTTTCGCTTCGCAGAGCCTTCGCTCAACATGACAGAGTTATTCCAATCTACATTTTCCTTCCGCGGAAAACACACATTTCATCACCACCGGTGTTCACGTTGAAAATTAAAATTAAGGTATCTGCGTGAAGCGTGGCCTGGCCAACTACATCAAATCCCGGCCCTATGTTTTGCAAAGGAATGGCGAAGTTGGTTTCATCGGCATCGGCAATAGCTGTAAAGCCCAGCCCGAACACATTCGTTATCCTCATTTGACTCACGCTATCGGCCTCTGAAATAGTGAGGGTGTAAAAATTGGTGTCAACATCGCAAATCTCAATGCCCTGGTATTGTCCTAAAAATATTTTGCGCTCTAAACTGTCGCATAGGGGCCATAAATAACCATCGAAACAGGGACAGGGAATACACACGCCCCCGCAATCGGTAGCTTTTTCATTCTGGTTCAGGATTTGGTCCACACAGGTGGGCGGTTCTTCTTTTTTACATCCGTTGATAAAGGTTAACGAGAGTAAGCAAACCAACAGCATGGCGGGCATTGCAGAATTGAAGATTTTCATGTGTGTGGATTTAAGGTTTGGAGAGGATAAATAAGCTTCATGTTCCTGTGTAGATGGAACTATGCATAGATAGGTTGCAATTTGCGGCATAGCGAAAGCCGGCAAAAAGCTATTTTTATGTAGCACTACGGCCTGATATAAGTGGAAATACTGATCATCTTTTTTCTCATCCTGCTCAACGGAGTTTTTGCCATGTCCGAAATTGCCATGGTATCTGCGCGCAAGGTGCGCCTGGAAAAAGCAGCACGTAAGGGCGACAGAACAGCAAAGAAAGCGCTGGAGCTTGCGCAAAACCCCGGTAAGTTTCTTTCTACCGTGCAAATAGGCATTACGCTTATCGGCATCCTCACAGGTATTTATAGTGGAGAAAAAATACAGGACGACCTGGTGCACTTTCTAAACGGTTTCGCAGTGCTGCAACCTTACAGCGAAACCATTGCAGTGTCGGTAATTGTGGTTACGCTCACTTTCTTTTCGTTGGTGCTGGGCGAGCTGGTGCCTAAGCGCATTGGCCTTACCATGCCCGAAACTATTTCGCGCGTGCTTTCTTATCCCATGTACTGGATTTCAATTCTAACCGCCCCTTTTATCTGGCTGCTAACTGCTACCTCCGACCTGCTTATTAAAATTCTGAACATCAAAGCATCGGACGAAAGCTATGTAACGGAAGAAGAAATAAAAGCGATGATACAGGAAGGTGCCGAAACAGGAGTGGTGCAGGAGATAGAACAGGATATAGTGGAAAATGTATTTCACCTGGGCGACCGCAAAATAAAATCGCTGATGACCCTTCGGCAGGATATGGAATGGCTGAACCTGGAAGATTCACCCGAGGTGATTAAAAAGAAAATAATTGAATCGGAGCATAAGCTGTTTCCGGTGTGCCGTGGTGAGATTAATAAAGTGGAAGGTATGCTCCATTCAAAAGACCTGCTCGATTCATTGCTGAGGAATGATGTGTTCGATATAGAAAAGATGGCGAAGCCCGTGATGTATCTTTCGAATAATGCAACCGCCTACAAAGCGTTGGAAAACTTTCGCCAAAGCAAAGACCGCGTGGCGATGGTGGTGGATGAATACGGCAGTATACAGGGCGTGTTGAGTGTAAATGATTTGGTGGATGCATTGATTGGCGACCTTGAAAAACAATTGCACGAAACCAAGGAGATAATTCCGCGCAAAGACGGCTCGTATCTGGTGGATGCAGGCCTTTCGCTTTCTGATTTCACCCGCTATTTTGATATTGATATGAGCGAGGATGAATCCATTTCAAACATCAGCACCGTTGGCGGCTTTATGATTTATACCGGCCGGGGTAATCTTCATGTTGGGTATAACCTGACCTGGAAAAACCTTACCATGGAAATTGTTGATATGGATGGAAGAAGAATTGATAAAATTCTGGTGTATGAAGTAGAATAGGTTTTAATTTTTTACGATAATTTTTCACAGCAAAAAGGCTCTTCCGGTGTTAATCAGAAGAGCTTTTTTAATGGGCAGTCTATTCCCCATAGCCTTGGCATGTTTTATGCAAAATATCAGATGTTGTTATCTGATTCTTTTAACAACATAGAACAGAGCATTATTTAATAACATTAAAAAATGGAGGTCAATCATGAAAAAGATAAATGTAAAAACGATAGTTATTACCTGTATGGTAGTGCTTATCGCAAGCACAGGGGCTTTTGCCCATGATCATTCTGAACGGCAGAAACAGTTGTCGGCAGATTTAAAAGCACAAAAGGAAACAATCAACCGGAACTTGGATAATTTAAATCAGCAGCAGGAAAAAGTTAAAGCAATGGGTAAACAATGCCGCGAAACGCATTCTGCGGCAGAACATAAAAACTACAAGCAGGCGAATGCAGATTTGAAGAGGTATAAATCAGATCTAAAAGAGAGCCATGCAAAATTGATGAAAACACATAAGGCTCACATCAACGATCATAAACACATGATTAGAGATGAAAGAAAGACTTTAGAAAGAACGCAAAGAAACCTTGATAGGTATAAAGCAAAAGGTGCAGTAGCTACCTTAACTGAAGCTGAGAAGGTGATGAATTCGAGAGCCGAAATGAGAGATTTGTTTAGCCGCTTAGAGCGTGCCCGTTTAGACAGAGATAAAGACACATGGGTAATAAACAAAGAGTACAATGATAATAAAGCAAAGTTATCGCTTTCGCTAAGCACAACCGATCGTTCTGCTAATGCGCAAAGCATGGCAAAGTAAATAATGTAATTTGCTCTGATTGACAAACAAACGTCCGGCATATATGTCGGGCGTTTGTGGTTTTTAGGGGAGAAGAGTTTTAACTATTGTCAGGTTTGTGCTCTTTCTGTTTTTATTAGGCTCATATTCACTCCTGCCGATTGGCTACATTTTTGTTTGGAAGAAACAAAACAGAAATAAATTAAAACACATGACAGTAAGAATCCTCATCGCTTTAATAATTACAGTTGTTATTTCTTTAAGCGCTTGCAAATCTCCACAAGTGGAAGAAGCAGAAACAACAACTGTCCCCACTGTGCCCACGGTCCCAACTGACACCACTGTCTCTGTTGAACCCGTTACTGAAGCGCCCCCGCCCACACCGGCTGTGAAAACGGATTCTATAATACCGCTCACTGTAAACATTACTAACCTTGAATCACCAACAGCGCCTGTGGAATTAAGTATTTATGGAAAGGGGAATAAATTTCCTGCACCGGATGGTCAATTGAAAAAATACCGCTTCACACCTAAAAACGGAAAGCTGTCGGCCCAACTCAGCAACATTTCGTATGGGGAATTTGCCATTGCTATTTACCAGGACAATAACAATAGCGGGGATATTGATAAAAATGCACTTGGCATACCCAAAGAGCGTTACGCATTCTCCAATAATTTTAAACCCACTATTAAAGCGCCCTCTTTTAGCGATTGCAAATTTGCTTATAACGCGAAGGATAACACCATCAATATTGCAATGCTTAAGTAAGCCGATGAAATTGTTTGAATGCTGCAAAATAAAAATGGGTTGAAACTGAAAGTTTCAACCCATCGATGTTTTTGTGATCCCGGTGGGGATCGAACCCACGACCCAATGATTAAGAGTCATTTGCTCTACCAGCTGAGCTACGGAATCAGTTTTTAAAACGGGGGGCAAACATAAATTTCTTTTCGAAAAAATTCAACACTTCTCATCCTCGCATTTTCCTTTGCCTCTTTCGGTTTCTAAAGTAGTATGCTGAATGTTCAGGTGAATCAACTCGTGCTTCACCATTTCTTTCAATTGATGCTCTTCGGAGGAAGTAAGATTTTCGTTGATGATTAAATGCGCGGTCATGGCATTGGTGCGGGTACTCAAAGCCCATATATGTATATGGTGAATATCTGTAATGCCTTTTACTTTCATCACCTCTGCTTTCACTTGTTCCATATCTACATTCCTGGGAACCGCATCGAGCGATAAACGCAGACTGTCCCATAACAAACTCCAGGTGCCGAAAAGAATAACTATCATAATGACAAGGCTCACCACGCTATCGAGCCAAAACCAATCAGTGAAAACAATAATAACCCCTGCCACTACTACTCCCAGCGATACAAGCGCATCAGCAGCCAAATGCAGATAGGCACCTTTTACATTCAAGTCTTTATCCTTATCGCGCAGAAACAACAAAGCCGAAACGCCATTTACAAGAATTCCTATTCCTGCAACAACAGCCATAGTGGTTCCCTGCATTGGTTCGGGTTTCAGAAAACGATGTACGGCTTCGTATCCAATTCCTCCAATGGCAATTAACAACACTACTGCATTTACTAAAGCAACAAGTATGGTTGTTTTACTGTAGCCATAAGTAAAGCTGCTATTTGGTTTTACCTGCGTTAAGCGAAATGCAATAAGTGAAAGTATAAGTGCGGCCACATCGCTCAGGTTATGCCCGGCATCGGTGAGCAACGCAAGCGAGTTGGTAGCAAAACCTGCAATCACTTCAATAATTACAAATGCAGAATTGAGCACAATACCTGCAATAAAAGCGCGGTTCAGTTGTGTAATCTCAACCTGATGATGGTGATGATGTGAATGATCGTGTGCCATATCAGTGAACAAAGAATGTTAGAATACCCACCAACACTAATGCAATTCCAATTACCGCTTTTTCATTTTTCTCAAGCCACTGAAAGTTAAACCGGTTAATGCCGTTTAAGGCCACTGCTACTAAAATTACCATAGCCGAAACAGTAATGACAAGATATACCAGCGACACAGCGAGAATGCCCCACCAACCATGAACGCCCGCAGTAAAGTAATACGATTCAAGTTCTATACACGGAGAAAAAAACATACCAATGCTCAACGAGATGATAACAGCAGCTACGGTTCTGTTCTTTGGCAATTTTCCAAAGTGGTCGTGGTGTGGATGGCGGAAAACAAAATGTTTGACAATGTAAAAAAGGCCTAGCGCAATAAGAATAGCTGGTGCTACAACGGTTGATATCCACTGATAAGTAGAAGAGAGACTTAATCCAACAAAACCAACAAATATTCCAATGGCAATGGTACTTGCAATATGTGCAATGCCGCTGATAGCGGTAGCCCATAGCGTAGTAGCGCGGCTCCATTTCTCCACTCTGCTTATAGCCACTATCGGCAGCCAGTGATTAGGAATCAAAGCGTGCACAATGCTCAATAAAATACTGCTGATGATAATATGAAACATTAATCTGTGTTCTGTGTCTTTCTGGTTCTTGGCTCTTCTCCCTTGCAATCTATTGCAATTACAAATTCTCCTCTTGGTTCTTTCTTTGTAAAGTGTAGAATCAATTCATCGGCTGTTCCGCGAACTGTTTCTTCAAACATTTTTGAAATCTCCCGTGATGCTGATATTCTTCTTTCTGTTCCTATGTGTTGTTTTAATTCTTCCAGCAATTTCAAAACACGAAAAGGCGATTCATAAAGCAAAATAGTTTTTTCAATCAGCGCAATTTCTTTCAATTTGGTTTGTCTCCCTTTTTTGTGTGGCAGAAAACCGATGAATACAAACTCATCGGTAGCAAAACCTGAATTTACAAGAGCAGGAACAAAAGCGGTTGCGCCCGGCAAACATTCAACAGTAATATTTTCTTTAATGCATGCCGCAATCAAAATATGTCCGGGGTCGGAGATGCCGGGTGTGCCCCCATCGCTGACCAGTGCAATGTTTATTCCTGATTTTATTTTTTCGGTAACCGACTCAACTGTTTTGTGTTCGTTGAATTTGTGATAGGAGAGGAGTTGCTTGTGAATCTGAAAATGATCGAGCAGTTTTTTAGTTTGGCGTGTATCCTCAGCCAGAATTAAATCTGCTTCTTTTAAAATGCGTATAGCGCGAAGAGTAATATCCTCCAGGTTTCCGACCGGAGTGGGAACGATGTAAAGTTTCGACATTAGACGATAGATTTAAGACGTTAGACAAAATCAACGCTCTATCGTCTATTGTCTAATGACTGTTATCTTTTATTCAGCGATCAATTCAAACTTATACCCTTCCATGATCGGATTGGCAAGTAGCTTTTTGCAGGCTTCTTCAACTTTGGCACTGGCTTCCTCTTTCGAAGATGCATTCAATTTAATGGTGATGTGTTTGCCTACGCGAACATCCGCCACTTCGCTGAAATTCATTTTTTGCAAACCGTGTGCTACGGCTTTTCCCTGCGGGTCTAATAATTCTTTAAGAGGCATTACGTCTATCTCTGCTTTGAAATTCATGGCTTAATAAATTTTAGTGCTATTGAAAATATGATGTAAAGAATAATGATTAAACAAACCGCTGCGAATTTAAGTGTTGCAAGTAAAACAAGCGAAAGAATTATAAACAGATAACGTAGTTCATTTCCTTTCCACCCGAAAGACTTAAACTTAAATCCGAACATCGGAATCTCGGCCAGCATTAAAATCGAAAGCAACCCTATCGTTCCGTATAAAACCTTTCCTGTATAAACAAAAGACGCAAGACCAAAAGAGTTATTCAGAAATATTAATAGTAAGATCGGA
>JAZKEP010000068.1:0-21691 GCA_040387015.1 Bacteroidota bacterium | reverse complement strand
GGGTAGCAGCAGGAGTTGCTAATCCAATAAAACCATCGCTTTGACGTGAATCCAGATTAAATTTTGCAAGCCTGAGAGCTGCAAAAAGTGTAATGATAAAAGCAGGTGCTGCGTACAGATAAATACGTATGAATGAGTAGGGAACTTCGGCTGATTCAAATTTCAAAAAGAGTAGGTGAAAGATAATGGCACCGGGAACCACACCAAAACTGACAACATCAGCCAAGGAATCTAATTCCTTTCCAATATCAGAGGTGGTTTTTGTGAAACGCGCAGCAAAGCCATCTAAAAAATCAGCTATGAGAGAAATTAGTACACAATATGGCACCCACTCCATTTGGTAGTTGAACAAAAATACCACCGCCAAACAACCCGAAAAAAGATTGATGAGTGTTAGTATGTTGGGCAGACTGAAAAGAGATAGTAAGCTCATTAATTTTTTGCGTTCATTATTTCTTCAATCTCTTCTGCTTCAATTGGAATGTTCGCCATCAGGTCAACGGGTTTGTCTTTAGTAACGAGCAGATTGTTTTCAATTCGTATTCCTAATTTTTCTTCGCGAATATAAATTCCCGGCTCACAAGTAAGCACCGCTCCGGGTTTTAGCTTATCAAAACGATTGCCCACATCATGCACATCTAATCCTAAAAAGTGTGCAGTGCCATGAGGAAAATATTTTTTGTAGGCGGGATAATCTTTACTCTGTTTAGCAATGTCGCTCATTTTTAATAATCGAAGCTGAAGTAATTCCGCCTCCATTATTTTTCCTACTTCTTTATTTAAATCGTTCAGAACAACTCCTGAACGCATCATCTTAGCTGCTTCGTGGTGAACACGAAGAACAGCATTGTAAACATTTTTTTGTCGCTTAGTAAACTTGCCACTAACAGGTACAGTACGGGTTAAGTCTGCATTGTAGTTGGCATATTCTGCAGCACAATCC
Source organism: Bacteroidota bacterium (assembly GCA_040387015.1). Taxonomy (GTDB): domain Bacteria; phylum Bacteroidota; class Bacteroidia; order Chitinophagales; family LD1; genus Bog-950. The sequence goes on along the minus strand of JAZKEP010000068.1, from coordinate 20,748 downwards.
ATTAACAATAAATCTCCCGCTTTACATTGAGCATCATTTGAAACATAATGAAGCACACAAGCATTTTCTCCTGTGGCTACAATAGGTTCATAAGCGTGGCCTGTTCCACGATTGATGACGTATTCATGCGTTAGTTCAGCTTCTACTTCATATTCCCAAACACCTGGTTTTATAAATTTAAGCGTACGCAAAAATCCTTTGCGCGTAATATCTATGGCTTTACTTAGTAGTTCAACTTCATACTTTGATTTTGAAACACGCAGGCTATGAAGTATAGGGGCACTGCGTTCGTATTTATGCAAAGGGAAATCATTCAATACCTTCCGGGCAAACTTTACTTCGGTAGCTTCTCCCATGGCTATACTGCGGTCATGTTCATTAGTATTCAGATAAACATGATCAGTATAATGCATTAGCATATTGAAAATATTTTCGAACGAATCGCTCCAGTAAACTTCTGAAATGCCGGAAATGTTTTTTGCTTCTTGAATGGAATGTTTTTTCCCTTCCCAAATCATTATCTGTTCGCTTGTTTTTCGTACAAATAATATTTCGCGATATTTTTCTTCGGGGGCATCAGGAAAAAGAATCAGGAATGTTTCTTCCTGATCAATTCCACTTAAATAAAATAAATCCGGGTTCTGACGCCATCTATAAGCAGCATCGGCACTTCGGGTAACGGTATCATTACTCACAAAAACTGCCAGTGAGTTTTTCTTCATCTGCTTTGAAAAATTTTTCCTGTTCAGGATGAATAATTCGGAGTTAATTGCCTGGTAACGCATGTAGATTTTAACTGGTTTCGGGCGAAAGTAAATGAATTCCTGAAAAGAGAATTTTTCATCTTAATTTCAATGCAAAAATCATTTTTAGGATTAAAATCTTAGGTTACATTTGCCACCTTTAATTTTTGAAATAAAAATTCTGCGCACTATGACTGTCGTTGGTCCCAAGAGCCCCCAGGCTAATCTTGAAGTAATTGGAATAAAGAATACTAAGACCCAATTCTGGAATCTCACTGCCGATGAGTTAATTGAGGAAACGCTAAAAAGAAATCAGGGAGTATTAAGTGATACAGGTGCTCTTGCTGTTGCCACTGGACAGTTTACAGGCCGCTCGCCAAAAGATAAATTCATTGTAAAAGATGACAATACAAAAGACTCGGTTGACTGGGGTGGTTTCAACAATCCTATATCATCAGAAGTGTTCGATAATCTTTATAAAAAAGTGGTTGAATATTTTGAAGGCAAAGATGTTTTTGTGCGCGATTGTTATGCATGTGCAGATGATAAATTCAGATTAAATGTGCGGGTGGTGAATGAACATCCTTGGGCGAATTTGTTTGCCTATAATATGTTTCTTCGTCCGGAGGTGAGTGAATTAAATTCCATTCAACCGGATTGGTTGATATTGCAAGCTCCCGGTTTTATTTGCAATGCGGCTATAGAGGGAGTTCGTCAATCTAATTTTGCAATACTGAATTTTACTAAGAAGGTTGCGCTGATAGGTGGTACTGGTTACACCGGTGAAATTAAGAAAGGAATTTTTTCCGTGTTGAATTACGTTCTTCCTCATGAAAAGAAAGTTCTTTCCATGCACTGTTCTGCGAACGTTGGTAAAGATGGTGATACTGCTTTGTTTTTTGGATTAAGCGGAACAGGGAAAACAACGCTCTCTGCAGACCCTAACCGTCCGTTGATTGGTGATGATGAACATGGATGGACAGATAACTCTGTATTTAATTTTGAAGGTGGCTGTTACGCAAAAACCATTGATTTATCTGCTGAGAAGGAGCCGGATATTTTCCGTGCGATAAGAAGAGGAGCTATTCTTGAAAATGTTGGTTTTTATCCCGGAACAAACACGGTTGATTTTACTGATAAATCGAAAACGGAGAACACCCGCGTTTCTTATCCTATCAATTTTATTGATAATGCGTTGAAGAAGTCGGTGGGTGGTGAACCGAAGAATATTTTCTTTTTAACCTACGATGCTTTTGGTGTGCTTCCTCCAATATCAAAGTTGAGTGTGGGACAAGCAATGTATTTTTTCTTATCAGGGTTTACCTCGAAAGTTGCAGGAACAGAAGCAGGTGTAACCGAGCCTCAAGTAACATTCTCAACTTGTTTTGGTGCTCCTTTTTTGCCGTTGCATCCTACTAAGTATGCTTCGCTGCTTGGAGATAAACTGCGTAATTCAAACATTAAAGTGTGGTTGTTGAATACAGGTTACACAGGAGGAGTGTATGGAGTTGGTAAAAGAATGAGTTTGCCACATACACGTGCATTAATCACAGATGCACTGAATGGAGAATTGGATAAAGTAGATTATGAAACACATCCGGTGTTTGGTGTTTCAGTACCAAAGAGTTGCCCGAATGTTCCTTCTGAAATTCTTAATCCGCGTAATGCGTGGAAGGACAAAGCTGCTTACGATACAAAGGCCAATGAACTGGCTGTTGCATTCAATAAAAATTTCGAAAAATTTGCTGCTAAAGCGGAGAAGGAAATTTTAGATGCCGCACCTCAAGCTATGCAGTCGGCTGATACGAAGTAACACTATCTTCTATTCCCTTTTTTATTACCACCAAAACGACCTGCAGGTTTTTCTCTCTTCTTGAAAGGTTCGTAGAGAGGGCTTTCGCCCATAGCTGGCGGAATAGGCAATTTTTTTATCTCATCGCCAATTAAATCTTCAATGCTTTTAAACTTGCGCTGGTCTTCAGGACTGATGAAAGTAAGCGCCACTCCAGTTGACTCTGCCCTTGCAGTTCTTCCTACACGGTGAATGTAATCTTCGGCATCACCTGGTACATCGTAGTTAATTACAAGGCCAATGGAGTCAATATCAATTCCTCGGGACAGGATATCGGTGGCAACGAGTATTTGTAAATTTTTGTTTTTGAAGGAGCGAAGCACTTCGCCTCGCTGGTCCTGTTCTAAATCTGAATGAATGGCAGATACATTAAATTTCATTCTTAGTAGCTCGCGTTCTAGCTCTTTCACTTTATCTTTAGTGGAAGAAAAAACAATAATGCTGGCAATCTTTTTGTCCTGTAAAAGGCTTTTCAGCAGAGCCATCTTCTGTGTGTTGTAAACCACATACGCACCCTGCAACACTCCAGCGGCAGGTTTTGATAAAGAAATATTTATTTCAACCGGTTCATTTAAAATCTTTTTTGCCAGTACACGAATACTAGGAGGCATGGTGGCAGAGAACATCAGTGTTTGTCGTTGTTTCGGTAAAAAGCTGATAATCTTATTAAGGTCGTCACTAAAGCCCATGTCAAGCATACGGTCAGCTTCGTCAAGTATAAGGTGCTTAAGATCTATGATTTTTACATAGCCCATGTTAAGGTGAGCAATGAATCGTCCCGGGGTGGCAATAATCACATTAGCGCCCTGTGTTAGCGCTTTTTTTTCCTGCTCAAATGAAATGCCACCGGTGCCGCCATAAATAGCAAGATGCGTTACAGGCGTGAAATACGAAAAACCTTCCAGTGCTTGGTCTATCTGTATAGCAAGCTCACGGGTAGGCACAATCACCAGCGTATTAAAGTGGTCACTATGTTCGCGGATAATTTTATTGATAACAGGCAGAATATAAGCGGCTGTTTTTCCAGTCCCTGTTTGAGCGCACGCAATAATATCGCTGCCTTTAAGAATTATGGGAATAGATTGTTCCTGAATAGGGGTAGGTTTATTAAAACCCATAGCCTGAAGCCCTTCGGTAAGCTCCGGTTCGAAATTAAAATCAGTGAATGTCAAAATGTAATTGAATTGAATTTAAGAAACGCGAATATAACTAATGACGGGCAGGAACGAAGAATACGTCAGAAATGGTAGTCGCTTGGAGCATGATTGGGGAAAGCTAATTCAATTTCACTTATTTCTTCAGGGCTAATGTTTTCATGTTCTTCCAAGTGCAAAATGCTGGAATTGAAAACCACGCGGTTAAGCAAGACCTCACCGTTCGACAAGGTAACTTTTACCTTATGCAAAAACCTACCGGTCTCTGGCAGTCGGCTTAATCGCTCCGAGAATTTTTCAGGTATTTCGATGGTGTTCGTCCTCATGATATTGCTAAAGATAAGATTAACTATCTAAAAACCAAATTTTTCTTTTATTCAAACTGTGTATAAGAGTATTTTATTGTGTGTGGCACGCGGATATACGATAATTAGAATTGCATTAACTTTTAACGGCTGTGGATAATAAAAGGGGTAAAAGGCTTGTTTAGATGCTTCAAAATTTATTTTTGGAACTGTGGAAATGATTTACATTTAGGTCAGCGTTGAAAACTTGTTGAAATATTAAACCGAAAATTTTAGACAAAAATTGCTCAAATCTTGAAAGTATAATATCCTTGCGTGTCAAAAATATGTTTGAACATAGTAGCATATACAGGATTTATAATTTGAATTAGTTGAATGAAGCATAAATACCCTAATCAATATTTTACAGAGTTAAATTCTTTGGCTGTGATGATCTCGCAGACGGATTGCGGAGTGCGTTCCCATTCGTCCATAGTCAAACGTAGTTCAGTATACTATATATATAAGGAAGAAGAGCAAACCGGTTTTCGACAGGATTGCTCTTCTTTTGTTTTTTAAAAGTGTTATTTAATAGCCATGAAAAAATTTAACCCGTACCCGAATTCTATCTTTTTTAAAAATATGTGTATGAAAAGTAAATCTTTTACCAATTTCAGCAAACTGCTCTATATATTATTGACGGGGCTAATTATTTGTTTTAGTGCCCAACGCAGTAAAGCCCAGGTTTGTACCGGTGCACCTATATTTCAATTCGACTTTGTCACTAACCCTGTATCCGATACTACTTTCGGAAACGTTCAACGTGGAGGAACCTGCTGTCCGTCTTTAGCGGGGGCAGATGCTAACTGTATAAACCTGATTTTACGGGTAGGGCCAAATCTTGCAGGTGCGCAAATAGATATTATTTCGGGTGCGGGAGCCACTGGCTCTTTCTTTGCCAGTTCCGATTGCGGTACACCGCAACAAGCAGCAGGGCAGCCTTTTTGTTTAAATAACAGTCCCACCAATATTGATACCGTAAATGTTACCTTCTGTAAGCCGGGAGCTAACCTGAACGTTTATCGTATTACTACGGTTAATCGGCCTACTTTCCCTAGAGACACTGTTGCCCTAGGCTGTAGCGATACTATGAAAGTATTAGGAATGACCGGTGTTACCTGGACATCAGTGTTTCCGGGAGCTGTAGGTCAGTATAACAGTTTATTAAGCAGCACCAGTGTTCAACAGCCTGTGTTTACTCCTACTGCTACCACCCCTGCCTTAGTGCGATATAGGGTATGCGGTACTGTTACATTAAGTACTTGTATTGGAGTAAATTCAATATGCGACACCGTGAATGTAACCGTAACTCCTCGCTGGAGCAGTGTTTCTGACATAAATATATGCCAGCCTACCACTACTGCCAGCTTAGGTGTTGCACCTTTGGCTGCTACCTGGACTTTCCTTAACGGACCCGCCACACCAACGGTTAACGGTTCAAGCGGAGCGGTTAGTAATTTGACAGCCAACGGAACTTATAACTTCTTATTAAGAAGAACCCGTGGCGATGGTATTTGTACCGACACCGTAAGCGTAATAAGGTTAGCTAAACCAAATGCAGGCATCGACCAACCTTTTTGTGCACCTGCTACTACAGGCTCTGCCGGATCTTCGGGTAGCGATACCTGGACTTTTCTTTCAGGAGCTGCTCCGGCTACTATTCATCCTACAACCGGTGCTATTTCGGGCATGACTGCCGATGGAACCTATAGTTTTGTGTTAGGTTCAGGTACTTGCTCAGATACTGTTGTATTTACAAGAAAGCCACAACCGGCAAATCCTTCGGCAGGAAACAACGGACCTCTGTGTGTTGGCGCTACACTTAACTTAACGGCTACTACTGTTCCTACCGCTACTTACAGTTGGTCAGGTCCAGCGGGTTTTTCTTCGCCTGTGCAAAATCCTTCTATATCTAATGTCACTACTGCCAACGCTGGAACCTACACAGTAACAGCTATTATTAACTTATGTCCTAGCAGCGGGGCAACTACGGTGGTTGTAATCAATACCATTCCGGCAGCTCCTACTGTTGGCAGCAACACCCCTGTTTGCCAGGGAGGAACAATTAATCTTTCGGCTACCGGCCCCGGAGGTTCTACTTATAGCTGGACAGGCCCTTCTGGTTACGTAAGTACACAACAAAATCCATCGCGCTCACCCGCTACTCTTGCCATGGCAGGAAGCTACTGCGCTCTTGATACTGTTTTGGGTTGTGTTAGCGCCCAGGCTTGTACAAATGTAGTGGTTAATCCTAAGCCGGTAATTACTTCGGTTAATGGTACCAATCCAATCACCTGTGGTGGCGTTTCGGGAAGCATAGAAATATGCGGTCTTGTTGCCGGTAACAGCTACACTATTAACTATCAACTTGGCGGAGGGGCTCAGGCACCTGTGGTTGATATTGCAGATGCAAGTGGGTGTGTTCAAATTACAGGATTAGGAATTGGAATCTACTCGAATTTTACCGTTACGCTTGGCTTGTGCGTATCTGATGTATTTTCCGGACCCAACGTAACGCTTGGTAACCCGGCAACTCCTTCTATTCCGGGTGTAAGTAGCAATACACCGGTATGCGAAGGTGATACACTTAAATTATTTGCAACCGGTTCAGGCGGAGCCACATACAGTTGGACCGGACCGGGAGGTTTTGTGAGCAGTGCCCAGAATCCGGTGCGTCCGAATGCTACTTTAGCAATGGACGATGCTGCATATTTTGTAACCCAAACAGTTGCTGGTTGCACAAGTGCTCCCGGTTCAACAAGCGTAGTTGTTAATCCTAAACCTGTCATCGGGTCTGCAATTGGATCAAATCCTACCACTTGCGGAGGAACAAACGGTACTATTACGCTTAGCGGATTAAGCAATAATATTTTATACCTGGTATATTACGAAAGAAATGGTTCACCGGTAGGTCCTTTGCCTATTTCCTCTAACGGGAGCGGCCAGGTTATCATTACCGGCCTGAATTCGGCAACTTATTCTGATTTTCAGGTTGAAGCGGATGTTACCGGATGTGTCTCTATTGTATTCCCCGGCCCGGTTGTACTTTCAGATCCTTCCACTCCGACTGACCCTGTAGTTAGCAGCAACACTCCTGTTTGTGAAGGCGACACCATTAGGTTGTTCGCAACCGGAGCAGGAGCTGCAAGTTATACCTGGACCGGTCCTTCAGGCTTCAACTCATCTAGTGAAGACCCAATACGCATAAATGCAACTTTGGCATTTGCTGGTGATTACTGTGCAACTCAAACTGTTGCAGGTTGCACCAGTTTGCAAGCGTGCACCAATGTAGTGGTAAATGCTAAACCTATAATTTCTGGAACTTCAAGCTCTAATCCAACCACCTGTAGCGGATTTGATGGTTGCGTTTTCTTAAACGGGTTAAACGCGAGCACACAATACAGTTTGATTTACCAAAAGAACAATGCCAATGTAGGCCCTGCTCTTTTCACTACAAACGGTAGTGGAACATTATCAATCTGCGGACTCACTGCCGGTACTTATGACGATTTCTCGGTTACTCTTTTAGGATGCCAGTCGGCTGCGTTTGGCGGTTCGGTGGTTCTAGTAGATCCAACTAACCCGGGTGCGCCTACTGTTGGCAGTAATACCCCGGTTTGTGTAGGCAATACCATATCTTTAACTGCTTCTGGATTGGGCGGTGCAACTTATAGCTGGACAGGTCCATTGCTATATACCAGCAATTCTCAAAACCCTTCAATACCAAGTGCAACTTTGGGCATGGCCGGAAGTTACTGTGTAACTCAAACAGTATCTAATTGTGTAAGCCAGCAGGCTTGTACTCCTGTGGTAGTTAGTCCGCTTCCTGCCGCCAGTGCAGGGCCCGATACAAATGTGTGCAACGGCACCAGCATAGTAATAGGAGGTAATCCAACTGCAAGCGGAGGAACTCCCGGCTATACATTTGTATGGTCAAACGGTTTATTAGCTGCAGCCAATCCCACTGTTAATAATCCTACCACCTCAACAATTTATACCGTTACTGTAACTGATTCAAGAGGCTGTAGTGCATCTTCAAGTGCTTTGCTTACTGTTAACGATCGTCCTACTGCCTCGGCAGGGCCTAACCAATCAGTTGTATCTTGTGATCTTACGGGTATAACCATCGGTGGCGCTCCTACTGCTTCAGGAGGTCTTCCGGGATATACGTATTTATGGTCTCCTACTGCCGGTATAACCCCGGGTGCTGAAGTAACACCTAACCCCCAGGTGGCAGCAATAGGTTCTAACCAAACCTATACGGTATTAGTAACCGATGCCAATGGTTGTACCGCTAATTCAAGCGTATTTATTACAGCAATTGCAGGTAGCTACTCGGCAGTTATTATTCCTAATACTTCTGTTTCATGGTGTGCCGAAGATGCAGGTGCAGACATTACCCTTACCGCTTTAGCTATTAACGGAAGCTCGCCATATACATATTCTTGGACAGGTGAGGCTTTCAGTGATAGTCTTGGTTCCGGTGTAACGGCTAAACCCCTCCTTCCGGGAACATATATATACAGTGTAGTTATTACGGATGTAACCGGTTGTCAGGCGGGTGATACTATTGAAATCACTGTTTTCCCTACTCCCGTAGCCGATGCAGGATTTATTCCTGATACTGTTTGTTCCGGCTCATGTGTCACTTTAGGAGGAAGCCCTACTGCAAGTGGAGGAACTTCCGGTTATACGTATCAGTGGAGCGGTGGCGTATCACAAATAGCAAATCCTGTTGCCTGCCCAACAATTAGTACCACCTATTTGCTTACAGTTACTGATGCAAACGGTTGTACCGCTACTGATAATAAGTTAATAGAGGTTTATTCTCTTCCAACAGCAGATGCAGGCCCAGATGTGGACCTTGCTGGTTGCAGTCCTATTGGTGTGCAAATAGGAGGCACTCCTCCAGCATTTGGTGGTGGAGGAGCACCTTTTACTTATGCATGGTCCCCTGGAACGGGCTTATCTTCTACAACGGTGGGTAGACCAATAGTAACCGGTCTTGTTACCGACCAGGTTTATACTTTAGTAGCTACCGATGTCAATGGTTGTACTGCTAGTGATCAGGTAGAGGTTAGTGTAATAAATAATTCACCTTCTGTTTCTATTTCACCAAGCGGGTCAACCACTTGGTGTGCTAATAGTGGTACCTCTATCAATCTTCAGGCTGTGGTATCAGCGGGCACAGCACCGTTTACTTATAGCTGGAGTGGCTCAAATATAACTCCTACTAATTCACAGATTGTTGCAGTAAATCCTCAGAATGCGGGTTCTTATAACTATATAGTAGCGGTTACAGATGCCACAGGTTGTACCGCTACGGCTACCATCGCAGTTACGGTTACTTCAAACCCACTCGCCAACGCAGGAGCACCAAGTACTATATGTGCAGGGGCCTGCGATACTTTAGGCGGTGCTCCCACAGCCAGCAGTGGAACATCTCCGTTCACATATTTATGGAGCGATGGATCTACCACGGCTAATCCTATTGTATGTCCGACTGGGACAACAATATATAGAGTTACTGTAACGGATGATAATGGTTGCACAGCCACTGCGGTAACCGCTATCACGGTAAGACCAAACCCGGTAGCTGATGCAGGAGTTGATAAAGAAATTCAATCTTGTTTGGCAAGGGCCATTCCAATTGGCGGCTTACCGACAGCAACAGGTGGTTGTGGAGGACCTTATACTTATTTGTGGAGCCCTGGAGGTTCAACGCTTGCAAATCCTACAGTGTTACCTGCTATTACAACAAACTATTCCGTAATAATTACCGATGCCTGCGGGTGCACGGCAACTGATCAGGTTTTAGTAACAGTGGTAGAAAACTCTCCAACAGTAAGTATTGCTTCAAGCAATACCCCTGAATGGTGTGCAGGAAGTAATGGCACTACCGATTTAACAGCGAATGTAACCGGTGGTCTGCCGGGATACACTTTCGAATGGAGTGGAAATCCACCTTCTAATCCGGATAATACACAGGTAGTTACTGCAAATCCAAATACTGCCGGAACCTATGTTTATACTGTAATAGTAACTGATGCATCAAACTGTACGGTTTCTGCCAGCAGAACTATAACAGTTAATCCTAACCCTTCAGCCAATGCTGGGGTGAATGACTCAATATGTTCGGGAGGATGCGTTTCAATTGGTGGAATTCCGACAGCTAGTGGTGGAACTGCTGGCTATACTTATTCATGGAGCAATGGTGGCGGAGCAGGTTCAAACCCCAGTGTTTGTCCTTTAGCTTCAACTACTTATGTAGTAACGGTTATAGATAGTAAGAGCTGTTCAGCTACAAGTGCTACTACCGTTATTGTTTATCCAAACCCTGTTGCAAATGCGGGGGCTGACCAAACTTTAATTAATTGTAATGGCGATAATGTAACAATTGGGGGAAGCCCAACCGGTTTTGGCGGTTCAGGTTCTTTCAGCTATTCATGGTCACCATCTACCGGATTAAGTAGTACATCAACCGCTAACCCTACTGTTTCAGGCATTACTACTAATACTACATATTGTGTTACCGTTACCGACAATACAAGTGGTTGTACTTCTACAGATTGCATAACTATCACAGTCATCAATAGTTCATTACAGGCACAAACAGCTGCCAGCGTAAGCTATTGTTTTGGTGCTGTGCCTCCTGTAAATATTGGCGGCTCTCCTACTGCTTCAGGCGGTACTCCTCCATATGCTTTCGCATGGAGCGGAACTCCTATTAGCTCATCTTCAGTTCCTAATCCCTCAGCCCAGCCTACAGCTACTACAACTTATTGTGTAATTGTAACAGATGCCAATGGATGTTCTGCGTCTTCCTGTATGACTATTACCGTTAATCCATTGCCTGTAGCTAATGCCGGACGTGATACCGCTGTTTGTTCAGCTTTACCTGTGCAAATAGGCGGTAATCCTACAGGTTCTGGAGGAACAGGTATACTGAGTTATACTTGGACCCCGGGCACCGGATTAAATAGTTCTTCTATTGCTAATCCAATATCAATACTTTCATCAACAACTTCTTATTGTTTAACGGTTTCAGATGTTAACGGTTGTTCAGCTACCGATTGCATGACAGTAACTATTAATCCTAATCCGGTTGCTGATGCAGGGCAGGATGTGTCTGTTACTTCTTGTGGTGCCGACAGTGTTTTGCTGGGTGGTTCGCCATCAGGTAGTGGCGGTACTTCTCCGTTAACTTACACATGGTCTCCCGCTGCAGGTTTAAACAACTCAAATGCCAGTAACCCTTATTATTTTGCCTCATCAGCAGGTGTTTACTTTGATACTTTAGTAGTTACTGATGTAAACGGATGCAGCGCTACTGACATTGTAAGGATTAGCGTTACAAACGGAAATCTGACTGCAGATGCTGGTAATGATGCTTCTATCTGTCTTGGTACCGGAGATTGTGTAACATTGGGAGGCTTAGATATCGTATTTGGCGGCACTCCGACTTATACATTCTCTTGGACATCCGATCCACCGGGCTTTACAAGTTCGGCAGCTCATCCTGTTGTTTGTCCAATAGTTACTACCAGCTATTTCTTGTTAGTAACAGATGCTAATGGATGTTTTGATACAGATACCATGATGATAGAAGTTTTCCCAACTCCGGTGAACAGTGCCGGAAATGATACTTCTGTTTGTGCGGGTGTTTCTGTTCAAATAGGCAGTGCCAGCACGCCCGGCTATATTTACGAATGGTCGCAGCTTGGAGGGTTGAGTGCTTATAATATTTCTAACCCGGTTGCTATTCCACAAGTTACTACCACTTACTGTGTAACGGTAACTGACTTAAATTCCTGCACTGCGGCTTCTTGTTTAACTATTACAGTAAATCCTAATCCTACGGTAGATGCAGGACCTGATAAATCATTGGTTAGCTGTGCTGGTGACAGTGTTCAGATAGGTGGTTCTCCGGCTGCAACAGGTGGCTCAATACCTTATACTTACTCTTGGACCCCTACTACTAACTTGTTTACAGCTACCGATTCTAACCCTTGGGTAAAAGGCTTGACATCTTCTCAGGCATACACCCTTGTAGTAACAGATGCCAACGGATGTACCGCTGGCGATGTAGTACAAGTAGCCGTAAGCCCAAGTAACCTTGCTGCCAACGCAGGAAGCGGTGGCTCACTTTGTTTCGGCAGTGGAGCAAATATCACTTTAGGAGGAATTCCTACAGCTGTTGGCGGAAGCCCTGTTTATACGTATGCATGGTCATCAGTACCTGCAAGTGCTATTGCTTCAGTAGCTAATCCGCTTGTATCTCCAACGGTTACTACTAGCTATTGTGTAACAGTCACAGATTCGAAGGGATGTACTGCTTCATCTTGTGCTACAGTCACTGTCAATCCGTTGCCGGTGGCAGATGCGGGACGCGACACTACTATTTGTGCTGGGGTTGCGGTTACTGTGGGCGGAGCCAATACCGGTTCGGGTGGAACCCCTGGTTATGGCTTTAATTGGTCTCCGGGCATTGGTATCAATAGCACTTCACTTGCTAATCCTATTGTTACTATTACAACTACGAGTACCTATTGCGTTACAGTAACTGATTCAAGAGGCTGTACTGCTTCATCATGTGCCACTATAACAGTTAGACCTAATCCCGTGGCCAATGCAGGCACCGACAAGACTATGACTGCTTGTGATAATAGTTGTGTTCAGATAGGAGGTTCGCCAACCGGTTCAGGTGGCGGAGGAATATTGACTTACCTATGGTCTCCACCAACTGGCCCTGTTCTAAATGATTCCAGTTTATCTAATCCGTTTGTATGTAATCTTGGAGCGGATGCTACGTACACAGTAACAGTTACCGACCAGTTCGGATGTTCTGCAACGGATGAAGTTTTTATTGATGTTACCAACTCTACTTTGAGCGTATTTGCAGGTAATGATGTTGCTTTCTGCCAAGGTTCATCTGTCTCGGTTACTTTGGGTAGCGCGGCTGTCGGTGGAGCTGCCCCTTATACTTACGTTTGGTCATCAACACCACCAAGTATAATTAATAACATTGCTACTCCGGTGGTTTCACCTACAATAACGACTACTTATACAGTTGTTGTTACAGATGCTAATGGCTGTGTCGCTCAGGATCAGGTAACTGTTACTATTAATCCGCGTCCCGTTATTATACCGTTGCGAGACCTCACAATATGTGAAGGAGAAAGTGCACAATTGGGGAATAATCCTACTGCAATCGGAGGCACAGGTAATTTAACTTACTCATGGTCTCCTGGTGGAGGATTAAGTTGTTCTAATTGTGCAAATCCTGTTGCCAACCCTCTGGGTACAACCAGCTATTGTGTAACAGTTACAGACTCTCTTGGTTGCAGTGCTTCAGCTTGTCAAACTGTAACTGTCAATCCTAAACCAAATGCAGATGCAGGACCTGACCGTACTATTATATTGTGTACAGGCTCATGTGTTGGGGTAGGTGGTTCGCCTACCGGATCAGGAGGTTCAAATAACTTTACGTACCAGTGGCTTCCATGTCTACCGGTTTTAAGTTCTTGCACAACTCCTAATCCTATTATCTGCGGATTGGACTCTACTACCACATTCACTGTGATTGTTACTGACAATGTAACGGGTTGCATCGATTCCGATCAAGTAGTTGTTACCGTTCTTGTAACCACGCTTAGCGCGAATGCCGGAAATGATACTGTATACTGTCTTAACAACGCATCCTGTATGCGCCTTGGAGGTGGTATTAGTGATATCATACCTACAGCAACAGGCGGAACTTCGCCTTATACTTACCAGTGGGGACCGGGAGTACTTCCTCCTGTTCAAAATCCATGTGTATCGCCAACAGTTACTACCACTTATTGTGTAACTGTAACCGATGCTTTGGGTTGTTCAGCAATTGACTGCATTACTATTACGGTTGATCCGTTTATTATTATTAATGAAGGCCCCGATACGCTTGTTTGTAATGGATCCACTATAACCTTGGGACAAACTCCTTTGGTTTCAGGAGGAACCGGACCTTTCACATATTCATGGAGTGCAGGAACGTTCCCTCCCGATGCTGAGAATCCTAGCGTAACTGTTACTGCCAATACAGCTTACCGTGTAACAGTTACCGATTCATTAAGATGTTCAGCAACTGATCAGATAAATGTGCTTATAAGACCGGCACCAATTGCTGATGCTGGCCCTGATGCTATTCTTGTAGCTTGTACTGGTGACAGCACTGTGCTTGGAGGCTCTCCTACCGGAACAGGTACACTAGGCCCCTACACTTATCAGTGGGGCTTGTTACCTTCTCCGCTCAATACACAATCCAATCCGGTGATAGGAAATCTGGGTCAAAGTCAAACCTATTGTGTAACTGTTACCGATGCCTTTGGTTGTACTGCTCAGGATTGTGCAATTATTACCGTGGTGCCTAATACCTTAATTGTAATATTAGATAGCATTGCGCCTATGTGTACCTCAACACTAAGTTGTGTTACCTTAGGTGGTTCGCCAACTGTTTTCGGTGGGGTTGGGGCATTTACTTACGTTTGGTCGGGCGGTCCTGTAACTCCACCTGGAGTAGCTAATCCGCAGGCTTGTCCTTTAACAACTACAACGTATACCGTAATTGTAACAGACAGTCGTAACTGTTCTTCTTCCGATGCGCAAACAGTAAGGATAAACCCTTCACCTGTGGCAAGTTTTACTGGATTGAACCCTCAGTACTGTGTAACTGACCCGAATGTTCCGCTTACAGGCTCCCCTGCAAACGGGCAATTCTCTCTTGATGGAGGTCCTATTGGAACTATTTTCTCTCCTTCCAATGCAGGTTTAGGGCAGCATACTGTAAGATATATTGTTTGTGTTGCTAATTGTTGTGACACTGCTGAACAAACCGTAATGGTTAATCCTATTCCTCAGGTATCAGTAACAGGTTATCAACCAAGTTACTGTAGTTACGAGCCTTCGGTTACCCTTATAGGCGTGCCGTCAGGAGGAACGTTTACTTCACCAAGTCCTGGGTTGACAGGTAATGTATTTAACCCGTCAACAGCAACTGCCGGTAATAATGTAATCACTTATACTTATACCGATTCTTTAACCGGTTGCACCAACTCAACTACTATTACCATAATTGTAAGGCCGGAGCCTTCTATCACCGTAAATGTATCGAGCGATACAGTATGTGTTGGTCAAAGTGTAACCTTTACACCAAATTATGGCACCGATGTTACCAATATTCAGTATTCTGTATGTGGCGGTAATATTTTTGCTTCTGGTCTTAACCCTGTAACCTTCATACCTACGGGAGTAGATTATTGTGTTCGTGTAAGAGCGGTAAGCAGCAATGGCTGTATTAAGGATACAACGATATTTACACACGTTAATCAACCACCGGTAGCTGTTACGGATAGCGTAGCTACTTGTGAAGATACTGCGCTGTTTATTGCTGTATTGGATAACGACACCGATCCTGAAAACGATGCGTTATTTGTTGCTTGCGACACTTCGGTGGAGGGAAGCACCACGGTGCTGAATAATATAATTACATACACGCCTGCTCCTGATTTTAACGGGGTGGATACCATTAGATATTGCGTATGCAATGTTCTGTGTCCCACACAGTGCGATACAGGTTTAGTGATTGTAAGCGTTTGTCCTATCAATGATCCTCCGGTGGCGCAGGATATTGCGGCAAGCACCTGTAGGGATAGTTCTGTAGTAGTTACTATGAACAATACAGACGTAGATCTAGGCGATATTTTAACCGCAACAGATCTTGCCTGCGCAACGCTTAACGGCACCATTACTAACTTTAGTGTATCAGGCTTCACGTTTACACCTACCGCAGGTTTCGTAGGAACACAAACAATCTGTGTGCAGGTATGCGATACTTCAAACACCTGCGATACGGCTACTATTACCATCACAGTTCAGCCTTGTAACAATGCTCCTGTCGCGGTTGATGATGCTGACTTTGCAGACCTTTGTGATTACGATACCCTGAACATCAATGTGCTTGATAACGATACTGACATCGACAATGATGTTCTGACTTTGGATGCCATTATTACTCAGCCTGCAACCGGTCAGGGAACAGCTAGCATTTCAGGCAATGTGGTTACTTATTCTCCGGGCACAGTTACCGGTCTAGTGTCTTTCACTTACCGTGTTTGCGATGATGGAGATCCTGTTCTGTGCGATACGGGTACGGTTACTATAACTGTGATAGATTGTATCATGGAAATAAGCACTGTTTCAGACACGGTATGTATTGGAGTTCAAAGCAATACTTGTCTCGCAGGAAATGTTCAAAGTACCTACCCTTGGACTATTACAAGTATTTGCCAGCCGCAAAATGGTATAGCAGTTGTTTCTGCAGATCCTACGTGTTTCAATTATACGCCTACACAAGGCTTCGTAGGAAACGATACCTTCTGTGTAACCGTTTGTGACGACCGTGGCCATTGCGATGATACTACCATAGTCATAACCATACTTGATTGTTTAGTTCAGGCAGTCAATGAGCCTTGCGACTTGACTGAAACTCCTATGAATACACCTGTAATTGTGGATGTTCTTGGCAACGATATCATACCTGCCGGTGGCGATACAACTGTAACTATTGCATGCGATGTTGAAAACGGAACAGTGATAGTGAACAGCGATAACACCCTTACAGTTACACCTACCGCTGGTTTCGAAGGTGAAATTACCTTCTGTTACCAGGTATGCGTAATTACAGGAAGCAATATCGTTTGTGATTCAGCTTCGGTTTGTGTAACAGTAATAGATACAAATTGCTACATACCAAACGGATTCTCTCCAAACGGTGATGGTGTAAATGATGAGTTCAAAATACCATGTAACGATGAATATGAGAATGCTACTTTACGAATCTATAACCGTTGGGGTGTTGAAGTATGGCACAGCAACGGCCATTACTTAGATGACTTTAAAGGATTCAACATGCAGGGAACGGAGTTGCCCGATGGAACTTATTACCTCATTTATGAATACAACGATGCTGCCGGAAACAAAGAGGCTAAGTTCCTTGTAATACACCGGTAGGTAAGGTATAAAGATTATATAACGAAACAGATGAATTTACAATGATTACATAGATACCGGGCGGGATTACACACACAAGATTGGTGTGATCCCTCCTTTTATCTGTGCAACATTTACCAAAAGAATATTAACCGAAAAAAGTTTTCTTATGAAGAAGCTAATACTTTCCGCCATTTTGTTTGCAGCTGTTTTCACCGGGGTGAAAGCGCAGCAGGATGCTGCTTACAGCATGTATATGTTCAACGGCTTGTTCCTTAACCCCGCCTATGCAGGTAGCAGCGAAGCCATTAGCGTAATGGCCATCTATCGTCATCAATGGGCGGGCTTAGAAGGAGCACCTAAAACGGTAAATGCGAGTGTGCACACACCTTTCCGCAGAGATCAATACGCGGTTGGGCTTACATTGACAAACGACCGGCTAGGTCTTGCAAACACTTTCTCCGTTACACCGGCATTCTCTTATCGCCTGCGTATTAAACAAAGCCGTTTATGCTTTGGGGTTCAGGCATCCTTCGCTTACTACTATCAAAATAGCACCAGCGCGGTACTTCCTGATAATATTCCTGACAATGCTTTTTCGCTCAACTCAAATTTGTTTGTGCCTAACATCGGCTTTGGTGTTTACTGGTATGGCAAAAGATATTTTGCGGGCTTCTCGGTTCCTCACTTACTGCCTGCAAAACTACGCGACAAAACAGGTGTAAGCGGATATAATACCACTATAGCCCGGGTTTATAATCATTACTTGTTTACGGGAGGATATGTTTTCGGAAAGGAAGCATCTATCGTAAAGTTCCGCCCTTCTATCCTGATGAAATGGCAAAAGGGCTTACCTAAAAACATCCCCCAGTTCGATATCAACTTAGCTTTATTGTTTGTTGAAAGATTATGGTTTGGTGTAGGTTATAGAACCGGTGGTGACGGGCAGGGAGCCGGAAACTATGCCGGTCAATCAGCGAACCTTTTCTTGCAGTTTAAAGCAACTCCTCAATTGCAGATTGGTTATGCTTACGATGCAGAAATTTCAAGCCTGCGAAAGTATAATGGCGGAACGCATGAAATCATGATTGGTTATGATTTCTATTACAACAAGAAACGATTCGTAACACCACGTTTTGTAAAGTATTTCTAAAAGGAAAATTTTAAGGCAACTCCTAAAATATAGCACTATGATTTTGAAGAAACCCCTCACATTGTTGGTCGCATTCCTGGTTATTTCGGGAATGGCGGCAGCGGAAAAGCCAATCGTAAAAGTTGGCGACTGGTATTACAAACAATTCGACTATCGTAAAGCCATTATGTTTTATGAGAAGGCACTGAAGAAGGACAATGCCAATACATACGTGTTACAGAAAACAGCCGATAGCTATCGCCTTATTAACGACTGGGTTAAGGCAGAAGAATACTACGCCCAACTGGCTACCCAAAGCAATGCCAATGTCATTAACAAACTATACTATGCCGAGGCTTTACGCGCTAACCAGAAATATGCCGAAGCAAAGGTGTATTACAAAGATTATTCTGATGCCGTGCCAGGCGATGTAAGCGTAAAAGAAAGACTGCAGGGTATTGATAAGGTAGAGAGTTTAAGCAAAGACAGAGGTTTTTACGACATTAAAAATGAAGCCGCTGTCAATTCAAAATATTCAGAGTTTGGAGTAACTCTTTACAAGGACACCGGAATTTATTTCTGTACCAACAGGCTTCCCGATAACTATGTAGTGCATGAAGACAACTGGACAGGCGGTAATTTTTTAGAAATATACCAGGCTTTTAAAACAGATACGATTGGCACTCTTTCTAAATGTGAGCCAATGCCGGGTCGTCAGCCAAACAGGAAGTACCACGAAGGAACTTCTAATTACAATGATAAAATGCAGGAATTGTATATCGACAGAAGCAATTACAATGGCAAACGCGCTTTTCCTTCTGCCGATAAAACTGTAAAGCTTAAAATATACCGTATTGTATGGTTGCCTGATGCAAAGCGTTGGGGTGATGAGCTCATTGAAGCAGTTCCTTTTAACGATAAAGAATATTCTGTTGGTCATCCATCGCTTACTAAAGATGGAAAGACCCTTTACTTCGCAAGCGATAAGCCGGGCGGATACGGAGGCGTTGATATCTATACATCTACCCGCGAGATTGGCGGTCAGTGGGGAACGCCTATTAACTTAGGGCCAAAAGTGAATACAACAGGAGATGAGATGTTCCCTAATATTGCTGAAGATGGAAACTTATACTTCGCCTCTAATGGTCATACCGGCTTGGGAGGATTAGATGTGTTTTCTTCTTCATTAATCAAAACAGGAAATAAAATTACCAACTGGACAGACCCTGAAAATCTTGGCTATCCTATCAATACAAACTCCGATGATTTTGGTTATGTGATTCACCGCGACCAAAAGAGAGGTTACTTCGTTTCTAACCGTCCCGGTGGTCAGGGCGATGATGATATCTACAGCTTTACTAGGAAAGGTGTCATCCTCAACGGAATTGTTTATGAAGAAGCAACAGGTCTTCCTATTGCCGATGCGGAGGTAATAATGAAAGAAGAGGAAGTAGAAAAAGCAAAATTGAAGTCAGGAAGAGAAGGAGACTTTACTACGGCTGCTGTGCCCGGACGCAGGTATAAATTCTTTGCTACCAAGCCCGGCTATTTACCGGCTGAGTTAACGGTAGATGTAAAAGAAAAACCGGACTTGGTTAAAATACCAATGGTTGCCGAAGGCGGTATCAACCTCGAAGTTACGGTGTTGGATAGAAGAACCCGCGACCCGCTCGAAGGAGCAGAAGTAAAAATTGTAAACACAACTACTAATAAAGAGGAACTGTGTTCGTCCAATAAAGACGGAAAATGTATGTTCAGCTTAGAGCCAAACACAAATTACCGTTTACAGGCATCTAAGGAAACAGGCGAGCCTGATACCAAATATCTCACCGTAACAGGAACGCAATCTACCGTTGGTAAAAAAGCACCTTCTACGCTTTATTCGGTGTTAGAGTTAGAGAAGGTTAAAAAGGGAGTGGCCATCAAAATCGAAAACATCTATTATGATTTAGATAAATGGTTTATCCGCCCCGATGCCGCAAAGGAATTGGATAAGCTTGTGAAAGTTTTAAAGGATAACCCTACTCTCGAAATTGAGTTGAGCTCACACACCGATTGCCGCGCTACTGCAAAATATAACATGCAGCTCTCCAGCAAACGGGCAGAGTCTGCCGTTAATTACATCGCTTCGCAGGGTGTAGATGGAAGAAGAATGATTGCTGCCGGTTATGGCGAAAGCCGCTTGGTAAACAAGTGCCAATGTGAAGGAACAGTTAAAATTGACTGTAACGATACCGAGCATCAGGAAAACAGAAGAACAGAATTCAAGATTCTTAAGTTTTAAGATTCCACACACCTAAGCATAAATGGAAAGGGTTTGAAAGAAATTTCAAACCCTTCTTTTTTTAAAGGCTATTCACCTTTATTTCTTCCTGTAACCTATAGCTTCATGCCGCTTAACCCTTTTTTGTTTAAGGCTCAAGGTCGGTGAAGGTGAGGATAAAGTGTGCGGGCACCATGCCTATGTTTTGGGCAATGAGATAGTCGTTGCCGGAGC
>JAZKEP010000067.1:0-8243 GCA_040387015.1 Bacteroidota bacterium | reverse complement strand
AATTTTATAATGTATCAGCTCGGTTGAATTAGTGCACAATCCGTAATAGTGTTTCTCGGCTGTGCAACCATCGGTTGTATTGGTGTTGGGAATAGCAGTAATTACGGGATTAGGACAACCGTCAATAGTTTTCCAACGGCTGAGTGTGCTGGCCACGGAAGCATAAGGTAAAGTGTTGGTATAAGGAACAGTGCTGTCGGCAGTGCCATGCATTTGAATCACCGGCATTTTGCGGGTAGGGTTACAGGGAGTAATAGCCTCTTGCAGCAAACCTGTTACCGAAGCTATTGCAGCAATGCGGCAGCTTAATTCGCAGGCCAGCCGGAACGACATATAACCACCCATTGACATTCCGGTAGAATAAACTCTGCCTAAATCAATGTTGTAGTTCTTATTCATCGTATCAATTAAAGCAGAAATAAAACCTACATCATTTACTCCTGATTGGCCGATGACCATATTCCATTGTCCGTTAATAGCATCCGGGTAGGCTACTACACAACGGGCAGTATCGGCAAGACTATTAAACTGGGTATACAACTCCTGTTGGCTGCTGTTTGAATTCAGCCCGTGCAGATTAAGCACCAGCGGAAGGCTGGTGGCAGGATTAAAATTGGTTGGGCGATAGACTCTGTAAGTGCGGGTCTGTCCGCCAAAAGTAAAACTATGCGCTGTTGATTGTGATACAACGGTGATGCAACTGAGGATGAAAACCAGAAACGGAATTGCAGGTAGTATTTTTTTCATATCAATAATTTTATTGAAGGTAGAAACTTTTACCAATCGTGAAAATGGTTTAATGTTTATGGAATATTTCAGTTCTGTGCATCCTTATATCCAACAACGATATTGAAGAATGGGGAAAGAGTTTTGTCACAGTTTTGTCATAAAATCCTTAAAAAAATAATTGCAGATAATATCCTTAAACAATGTCCGTTCATTGTGCAAATATGTTTTAAGTAAAGAGGATTAAGGTATTTCCGATTTTCGAAGGCAAAATTTTGAAAAGAGAAAATTCGGTATATTTTTACCGCCTCTTAAAAAAGAACTAACTAAAATTTAATCACTAAAACAATAACAGAAATGAGTAGTCAGGCAAAACCACAAGCTCAGAAAAAAAGCGATTTTCCTTGGGCATTAGTAGTTATCGTAACCTCGTTGATTGTATCCGAACTAATTTTCCATTTTGTGTTTGGTGCACGCCAGCACTTTATAGATGATGCAAGACATGAGCCTGTTCCGGGCGATTATATCGGTATCATTTACAAAGGAGGGTTTATCGTTCCTTTATTGATGACGATGTTCCTGACTGTATTTACATTCTCTATAGAAAGGTTCCTTACTATCCGCAAGGCACAGGGAAATGGTTCTTTAGAAACATTCCTTCAAAAGGTGAAAACAGCTCTTCACAATAACGATATCAATGGTGCTATTGCTGAGTGCAATCGTCAGAAAGGTTCGGTTGCAAATGTTGTTGTTGAAGGTTTGCACAAATACCAGGAAATGGAAAAACAGTCTGAATTTACTTTGGAACAAAAAGTAACTCATATTCAGCAGGAAATTGAAGAAGCAACTTCACTTGAATTACCAAGTCTTGAAGCCAACCTTCCTATCCTTGCAACTATTGCTTCGGTAGCAACACTGGTAGCGCTTCTCGGAACGGTAATCGGTATGATTAAAGCCTTTGCAGCTCTTGCTACGACAGGTAACCCTGATCCGGGTGCACTTGCAGCAGGTATTTCTGAGGCCTTGATTAACACAGCTATCGGTATCGGTACTTCAGCCATTGCCATTATTATGTATAACCTGTTCACCGGAATGATTGATAAACTGACTTACGGTATTGATGAAATAGGTTACTCTATCGCCCAAACTTTTGCTGCAACCCGTAAGTAATTTTGTAACTAATTTTAAATAGTTCAAATGCCTAAAGTTAAGGTTCCAAGAAAAAGTACTATAGTCGATATGACCGCCATGTGCGATGTATCGTTTCTATTACTTACTTTTTTTATCCTCACAGCTAAATTTAAACCGCAATCTATTGTTGCAGTGGATGTGCCTACAGCGCGTTCAACAAAGGCAGTGGACAACGCGATTGTTATCACTGTAAATACAGAAGGTAAAGCATTTATTTCTCTAAAGGAGAAATCTACGCGTTATGCCATGCTGGAAAAGTTGGATGAACAATTCGGTGCAAACTTTCCGGGAATTCAGGGTCTTACCCCAGAACAGAAAGAATACTTTTCGCTTTGCGATACATGGGGCAGCCCCATTGAAGATACCAAACGGGTAACAAGTATGAACGGATTGGAATTTAAAGAGTATCAGGAGAAACAAATGCCAGGTATTCCTTACGATTCAACCAATAATCAGTTAGGCGCTTGGGTAATGGCTGCACGTTACGCTACCGGTGGTGATATCAAAATCGGTATCAAGGGTGATAAGAATTCGAGTGTGGAATATGTTAAGCAGATCATTAAAAGGTTGAGTGAGAAGGATATTCACCGTTTTGTGCTGATTACTTCTTTGGCATCAGGCGGAGAAGCAGCCGCGGAGACTACTGAAGGTGCCCCGGCAACAAATAACTAATTATTAAACTTACAAAAGCGGAATAACATGGCACAAATGGAAACCGGGGGCGGAGGAAACGGAAAACACGATGGTGGAGTCCGTTCGAAAAAGATGTCAACCCGGGTTGACCTTACTCCAATGGTTGACCTTGCCTTTTTGCTTATATCTTTTTTTATGTTGACTACCACTTTGAATAAACCCAAAGCAATGGAGTTAAACATGCCTAAAAAAACGGAGATTGAAGATGACAAGCAAGACGTGGCTGAATGTCAGGTGTTGCATATTTTGCTTGATACGCTTGATCAGGTTTGGTATTACGAAGGATTGAAAGTGGCGGGTTTACAAAAGACTTCTTTTGCAGGTGATGGCGGTATAAGAAAAGAAATTCTCAGAAAGTTAAAGTCGGTTCCTAACGATT
Source organism: Bacteroidota bacterium (assembly GCA_040387015.1). Taxonomy (GTDB): domain Bacteria; phylum Bacteroidota; class Bacteroidia; order Chitinophagales; family LD1; genus Bog-950. The sequence goes on along the minus strand of JAZKEP010000067.1, from coordinate 5,254 downwards.
GCCCCCTCACCTCAAAAGGTAATAAGCGTGACGCTATCGTGCTCATTAAAATGATGAAGGGTGCGCGGTACAAGAATATGATTGATATTTTGGATGAAATGGATATTACCGGTAGTAAAATATATGCTATTCAGGACCCTGATGCTATTGAAGTGGAAGCCGTAGAAAACGGAGGTGTTGTAAAGGAGTTTGCCAAAGAAGTGGTAAGCCAGTAATTTTTGTGGAATAAATTAATTCATGCATCAATAAATAAAAGACAGTAAAAAGCATGGAAGGAAGAAACAATTATCTGAACTGGACAATGGATGACATTGTGTTCGACAACCGTAATAAAGATTACGGTGCGTACCAACTCAGGCAGATTACTAAACGTAATGTTCGGTTAGGATTGATTATAGCTGTTATCGGATTTTCGCTTTTTATAGCTGCCACCCTGGTTGATTGGGGTTTCCTTATTCCTGATAAAAAGGAGGAAATAGTAGAAACATCTGTTACGCTTGCAGAACCCCCACCACTAGACAAAGCTGCACCGCCACCACCACCGCCACCGCCACCACCACCGCCACAAAGACCGACTGTTCGTTTCGTTGAAATGGTTGTAAAGAAGCAAGAAGAAGTTCGTGAAGAGGAACCCATGGAGATTCCTATAGATGATAAAGCTGAAATTGCTACTAAGACACAGGAAGGAGATCCGGATGCTGAATTAGTGCCGGTTATTACCGAAGCGCCCGTAGTAGAAGAGCCGAAAATATTTACGTTCGTTGAGCAAAACCCTGAATTTCCGGGAGGAGATGGCGAGTTGATTAAATTCCTTCAGAAGAATATTCAGTATCCTCAAATGGAGCGCGATAATGATATTCAAGGAAAAGTTCTTCTTCGTTTTGTGGTAATGGAGGATGGCTCTGTGCAAGACGTAAATGTGGTGCGAAGTGTAAGTCCCGGTCTTGATAAGGAGGCGGTAAGAGTAGTAAGAATGCTTCCCAAATTTAAACCCGGCAAACAACAGGGTAAGGCAGTAAGAGTTTATTTCAACCTGCCGGTTGTGTTTAAGCTTCAGTAGAAATTATCGAATAGAATATTTAGCAAAATCATAATCGTTCAATATTGAATGGTTATGATTTTGTAGTTTTAGGAAGGCTTAGTTGCAAAATATACAATGAACAACCGGAATCAATTTTTTAAGAGACTGTATTCAAGTCCATCCATGCTATGGAAGGCGGGGGCCGGAGTATTGTTTTTGATACTATCCGTGGTGTTTGCTTTGTCTCCGGAAATAATTAACGGATTAACTAATAATTCCCGTTACGCTCTGGCAGCTTTATTAGCTGTGTGGGGATTGTTCCGGCTCATTACATTTTACAATGAGTATAAAAGAACGCAGGATGAATAGCAGGTTGGTAGCAAGCGCTTGCTTGTTAATGATTCTTTTATGCTGCTCCTGTGGAAAGAAATCAACTGAGGGGGAATCTAAGGCGGTTACACGATACGATACCTATACGGGGGCACTTAGCGTGAGCTGTGATGCAGGATTAGAGCCCATTATTAAACAGCACAAGGAGGTATTTGAGTATTTGTATGACAGTGTGCAGTTGCGTATTGGCTATAAGACTGAAAAGGAAATGTTTGCGGATTTCAGGAGCAAAAAGTCAGGTGTGATGTTGTTGGCAAGACCTTTAACGGAGGGAGAAATAAAATCTTTCAAAAACTCCGATACAATTTACATTAAGCAGTTGCCGGTAGCTAATGATGCTGTTGCTTTGATAGGCAGTACAGATTTTGATGATAAAGACCTTGACGTAGCGTTACTGGAAAAATATTTTGACCCAAAGAACTCTTCACAATCCCCTCCTCTGGTATTCGGTGATCAGAATTCGAGCGTGGTGCGTTTTGTTTTAGATTATCTGGGTTATAAGGAGAAGGTGTCGGCAAATGTGTTTGCGCTTAAGACAAATGAGGAGGTTATTGATTATGTTTCAAAGAACAGCAATGTAATCGGGTTTATACCGTTTAACCTTATCAGCGATACGGATGATGAGCGCGTGAAAAAACTATTGGAGCGGATAAAAATTTTAAGTTTGCGCGCCAAAACTACAGAGGGTGGGACAACTCGGGTAAGTGCCAATCAATCGGATATTATTACAGGTGATTATCCACTTATAAGAAAGCTGAATGCTGTTACCCGCTATACCCGCGTAGATAATTTGGAGTCGCTCTTTATTAGTTTTTTGTGCAAGGAGAAAAGATATTTTTAAAGGCAGGTTTAATTCCTGTAAAAATGCCGGAGCGCGATATTATTGTTAATGAAAGTGAAGTAATGGCGGGGAAGTAAACTCTGGCACCTTCTTTTAATCATAAAAGCAATCATCAAAACCAAGTAAGAATAATGAGAAAAGTATTTTCAGTAGTAGTTTTAATTCTAAGCGTGTATGTTCTTTCTGCTCAAACTATACAGGAAGCCCAGCGCGAAATTGACAACGAAAATTATTTTAAGGCAAAGCAGATACTTTTTAAACTGCTTAAGGATCCTGCAGTAAACAAAGCTGATGTTGCTTACTATATGGGTAATGCGTATCTAAAAACTGATGATGTAGATTCGGCTAAAGTTTTTTACAAAATGGCATGGAATCCTGATACCAGAACTGCTATTGGTTACTTAGCGAATGGACGGTTAGCGTTGCTTGGAAAAAATGCGGTAGAAGCGAAAATGAATTTTGACCGCGCTTTGCAAACATCTAAAATGAAGAATGCCAATATCTATTATGAGATAGGAGATGCTTATTTCCATCCTAAAGTGATTGATCTGAGCCTTGCAATTTTCAATTTAGAGGCGGCCTACAATCTGGATGGTAAGAATTGCGCGGTAATGCTTGCTTTAGGTGATGCCTATTTGGCGAATTCGGCTAACGACAATACAATGGGTGGCAAAGCCATGAATAAGTATGAAGCTGTATCGGAGTTATGTAAGACTAATCCCCTGGCATGGATTAAAATAGGCCGTCTAGCTGTGAACGGAAGGATTTATGATCAGGCAATTGACGCATTCAATAAGGCATTGCAGGTTGACCAGAGTTATCCGATAGTTTACAAAGAACTGGCAGAGGCCTACTACTTTACGAAGCAGTATGATAAAATGAAGACCAATTTTGAGAAATACATTGCATTAAGCCCCGGAGATAACCAAGCTAAGTCAAGTATCATTACTATTTATTTTAATGCCAAAGAGTATGATAAAGCCATTGAAGAAGCTACCAAGGGTTTGGCTAATGATCCTACCAACTATGTATTTCAACGGGTTATTGCTTTTTCGAGTTATGAGTTAAAGCGCTATCCTGAAGCAGCAGCAGCCAGCAAAACTTTCTGGGATAACCCTAACAAGAAGGTGAAAGATATTGACTACATCTACTCGGCCCGTATTGCATCCCAGTCTGGCGATTCTACAGCAGCTATCAATTATTTTAAAATAGCTTTAGCCAACGACTCGGCTAACTGCGATTTGCTTGGTGAGTTTGGTAAGGTGTTGTACCTGGCAAAACATTATGACGAGGCGGTTGCTCAGTATGCTTTGAAGAAAGAAAAATGCGGATCGCTGACTTCACTGGAGCTGTTCTATCTTGGGAAGAGCTATGTTTATAGTAATGATTCATTAATGGCAGACACTACTTTCGCGGAGTTTATAACACGTAACCCAACTTCGCCCGATGGTTATTTACAAAGAGCACAAAATGCTGTAAAGATAAGCCCCGACCAATTTACAGCAGCCCCTCATTATTTAAAGTATATAGAACTTACACAAGCTGATCCTGAAAAATATAAGCGGTATTTACCGGATGCTTACGCTTATGTAGGAATCTATTATTTCGAAAAAGTTAAGGACAAAGAACAGGCGAAAACTTATTTTGGAAAGGCTCTTGAACTGGACCCTGCAAATTATTTTGCCACTGAATATATGAAGCAGTATTAATCTTAGAAGAAGCTTTTCTATGAATGAATGCCCTTTCGAAAATATCGAAAGGGCATTTTTATTTTAACGAAAAGATGACAAAACGATGACAATAGAAACGTATGGAATAGTGTAGTTGAAGCATTATAAAGGTGAATCTATTTCTTAATTAAACACCTTTATTATGAAAACCAATTATCAAGATGCAGGTATGCTCGATATGATTTTCGAGAACCGCAACAAAAGCTATGGCGCGTATGCGCTCCGTTCTGATTACAACAGCCGCATTTCGCAAGCGATGCTGATAACGTTGTCTGTTATTTTTCTACTGGCTTTCGGGAAATTTATTTCGGAAAGAGCAAGCGACAAGGGAACAATAATATCCTGTCCTATGGGAGAATTCCATCCAATTCCGCCAGTGGTTCTTGAAAACAAACCTGTGGAAATGCCAAAACCTAAACCTGTTGAAGCACCAAGGCCAAAGCCCATTCAAACACAGCGCAATACGGAAATGAAAGTTGCAGCCAGTAACCTGGCAAGCGATTCTATTCCAACAGTGGAACAGCTGCGGAACATAGACCCGGGCTTACGTACCAACCTGAATGGCAGCACGACAGGTGTAACAGATGGACGAGGAGATCTGCTTTCTTTTGTGCCTGAACCTGATGCCACACCGCTGTCTGCAGAGCCTATACGGATAGCTGAAGTGATGCCTGTGTTCCCAGGAGGCGAGGCGGCACTGATGCGATTTTTGAGCGACTACACGCGCTATCCTGCTATGGAGAAGGAAATGGGAATAGGAGGTAAGGTAATTTCGGAGTTTACCGTGAACGAGAATGGTAAGATATCGGATGTTAAGATACTTCGCAGCCCAAGTAAAGGTTTTGACAGAGAGGTGGCCCGGGTGGTGAAGCTTATGCCGGCTTTTACGCCCGGTATGCAGCAGGGAAGGCCTGTGAAAGTGCGGTTTGTGCTCCCCTTTACTTTTCATTTGAGTGATTAGCAGCATCGTAGTTATTTTTCTGAAAGAGAACCAAACGGTTCTCTTTCTTTCTACAAATATTAGGTTGGGAGTAAGGTTCATTTTGTTGGGGTCGTTTTGGTTAACCTTAATCATTATCGTTAGTGTAAAATTGGAACTGCTAAATTAGTTAGTTATTATTTTAGTATTATGCTTTGCCGCGACTTTATTTTTTGGCGTTTTAAAAACCCGAAAAAGGCAGAAAATGACAATTTTGGTCGTTTTTTGATGGATTCGGGGCTTCGCGATGAGTTTAACGGGCTCCGCGACCACGCCATCGGTCTCCGCGACCT
>JAZKEP010000066.1:0-4003 GCA_040387015.1 Bacteroidota bacterium | reverse complement strand
AGTAATGCCATTCAGTTCCTCCTTGTGAAGGCGGTATACATCGCGTATATTTCTAAGCCACGGGTTTAATATTCCTAAATCTTTCGATTGCATAGCTGCTTTTACACCTCCGCAGGCATAGTGGCCGCAAACAATAATGTGATTTACTTTTAAGTGCCGCACCGCATAATTCAAAACCGACATGATATTCATGTCGATGCTTACAACCATGTTAGCGATGTTGCGATGAACAAAAACTTCTCCGGGCTGAACACCCATTAAGTCTTCTGCCGTTACGCGACTGTCCGAACAGCCGATATACAAAAACTCAGGGTTTTGACCTTTTGACAGTTTATCAAAGTATTCAGGGTCAATGGAAAGTTTTCCAGCTACCCATTCCTTATTATTCTCAAATATTTTTTCGATTTTGTCCATGCCGCTTCTCCTTTTATTATGTAAGTATATTATTAATTGGTTTTAATGGTGCAGGTATTCCGGTTTCGTTCAGCATTTCGCGCAAATCTATTTCAATACTCCGGCTCATGGCAGTAATGGGTACATCGTTCGCGCTGCCTTCAAACGGATTTTCAGTTGACTTACCTATTTTCTCCATTGTTGTAAAAACCCACGCTGCTAAAGCGCTGAAAGGAACAGAAAGCCATACAAAGTTTTCGCCCATCTTATCAAACTCCTGCAACATACCGAGCGGAAGAAGAAAACTGAAAATCTTGATGAAGTATAAATTGAGGGTGGCATATTGCCGCGGGTAAGGAAAGTTCTTAACACGTTCCGAAACTCCCTGTTGATTATAAAATTCAATCAGCTGTTTTTGCAACTCCATATGTCTGAAGTCTTCAATCAATCCTCGTTGAAGCAATTCTTTCAATTGCTCCGATTGCATGGCAATGAGTTGAGCTGCACGATTTGTTTTTGAAAGAACATGTTTCATCTCCGCTGCTGATAAATATTTTCCCAACGTATCTTCCACTTTTTCATTCTGTTCTTCTACCGTGAAATACTTGTTCTTATACTCCTGATTGTGCACCTCATAAATGGCCTCCCAAACCCTTGGTTCTCGCAACTGGTAGCGAAGTGCCGTAAGCCACGCAAGGTGGCGGTAAACAAGTTGCTGATGAACTTTCTTCAACTCTTCTTCGCTTAATTTTTCGGTAGCGTGTTTGTTGGTGATGTAATCGCGCACCATGATACCCCAGGCACGGCTGCTATTTACAATAGCGCCCCATGATTTTCGTGCCTCCCACATACGATCATAAGATGCATTGTTTGCAAAACCTACCACAAAGGCCACCGCAGTGCCTAACAAAGCAATGGGTAACCAGGGTATGGATAACCACTTCCAGTCTAAAACAACATATAGGAAAGTAGGTATGGTGGCGATTATAAGAAGCGAGAAAATATCTCTGCGTGTCCAGGTGATAACTTCGGGTAGTGAAAAATTTTTACCTGCGTGCATAAACAGTGCTTGTAATTAAAAACGGAAAATAAGTTTTTGATTCAATCCAAAACAATATCAGGCTTCGGCTTCGGTACGTTTAATAAACATCCGCCTGATTGAATTGGTGAACCGCTTGTCTGTTGGATATTTTCGATGCTTAGTAATGTTATTAAAAAGCATAGCCGTTGCAAAAAGTATTAAAGTGCCTGTAAGAACGGGCGATAAAACATACAGGTAACCCAGTGCCTTTATTTTTTCGGAACCGATAACGGCAATAAGCGCTGTGGCACCACCGGGCGGATGCAGTGTTTTTGTTACCTGCATACACACAATTGACAGCGCCACAGCAAGCGGAGCATTGAGCCATAAGATATCGGGCAGAAGTTTATAAACAGTAACCCCCACCAAGGCCGATAGCACATGGCCACCTATTAAGTTGCGGGGTTGCGCCAGGGGGCTTTGAATGGCGCCATACACTAAAACACTCGAAGCTCCGAAAGAACCAATCAGAAAAATGTTTTCATACTCCGTCAAAAAATTGCTTTGCAAAAATGCAATTAGGGCGATGCCGGCAAAAGCACCCGCAAACGACCAGAAATGTTCTTGGTAGTCAACTAATGTTTCTTTGTAAATAATATACCGGGATACCCGCAGACCCCGTTTAATTCTCTTCCTCACCTTTAACGCTGCTTAAATGCTTTGGGCGAAAATAATTTTTAGTAGCAGTTTTTCTTTGCGATACGGGAGTTTGCTTGATTGATTTTGCAAGAGGATATAGGGCTTAAGATATATAAAGCGCAGAGTACATGCCACGCTTATGCATTACACATGAGAACCTTCGCTGACTCAATAAACAACAACAGTAAACTTTAGGTACGTTGGTACCTTCGTCAAAAAAAAACGCACAGCCAGGATCGGCTGTGCGGTATATTTCAATATCAGCTTATCCTTTCTTCTCTTCCTTCGGCTTGCGATTGAAGAAATAAGTAAGCGAAACCTGTATTCCGTCAAGACCGTATTTGAAACCGAAGTGGTTCGACACCGACTTAGTGCTGCTTCTTACATTCGCAAAGTCAACGCTGTAACCCAGTTCGCCATAGCTGAACTCAATAGCCCAGCGCGGGTCGGGGAAGTAAGCCACGGCCAGGCGAAGGCGCACATCTATGCTATGGCTGAGCGCTAAATCTGTTTTTGTTTTTCCGGGAAAATACCGGATGTAAGACATGTTGGCTAAGTAGTCAATAATAAAGCCGCTGCGGAAATAAAATTTGTCGCTTATTCTTTTGTAGTGTCTTACAAAATAAAGCGGGCCTACTGAGTGAACATTCAGTCGGCTTATTTTATCGCCCACCGGGTTGTAGTCATTATCGAAATGGTTGCGGTAATGCGTGCCTCCGCCTATTACCCAGCCGTTCTTCATTACGTAACCAATCATAAAGTCGAGGGCGACACCGCCTTGCATATCGGTGCGTCTTCCGGCCAGGGCATTGTCGTCATACCTTGCCGAAATGTTGCCCGTCAGCATTACTCTTCCCGGTTCTAATTGGGCAAATGCTGCTGTGCCTATGGCCAGCATACAAAGTGTAAGTAGTTGTTTTCTCATAAATGTTAAGTTTTGATTAACCTAAGTGTTCCAAATGCTGCGCCAACAGGAGGGCCAGAGGCTTATAAACATGCTTTTTGCTCTGTATATAACTAAAAAAGGAGACTGCTTTAAGGCCTTGAATATTTGTGGAAGACGCGCCTCATTAATACCCAAAACAAACGTCAAATTTGTGGTGCGCGCGCTTCGTGTTACACCATGTAGTTGGTAGGTAAGGGAACTGTTCGGCAGACACTACTTCATAAGCGAAAAAGAACCCTGTGGTTTATACTCAGCCAGGGAACCCCGCCTTTTGGTGGCTGCTGTTATGTGACGTATTTCTATCCATTCTTCTGCTTCATAAAGTTTAAAAGGTCAAGAATATGTTGTTGAGTATGGCTGTAAAATATCAGTTGAAAATACCAAAGTCCGTCCGCCAAACTGTTATTTTCAATTCTCCATTTGACTTCTAACAAGTCTGCAATGATGTCGGAAAGGTCGTCAATTGCGTCACCGATTGCATTGTCTGTAAAGTTGTCAATGTCGTTGATGTCGAGGATGGTTTTGTAGAACCCAAAATTCTTGAAATTACTTGCAACATTTTGCCTTAGGTCGGGAAGTTGCGATTTGTCAAAGTCTGGGAAAACAGTTTCGTCAAATTTGTATTCAACGTCAAAATAGAGGTCGTAAATTTTCACGAGGTGTCGTTCCAACAATTTTTCTTTGTCAGCTACTGTCAAGTTTGGTCGAAGTCCATACTTAACAATTTCATTTATTGTCGGAATTAACTCTGTCATTGTGGTGTCGTTTTAGCCCCCGCAGGGTTTCTTTTCAAACAACAATGATTTCCAAGTTGCGATACGTCTGAGCACGCACCGATCGCACCGCCTCGCGCAACAACGCCGGACGATTGAACGACGTCACCACCACCGAGACGAGAGGCTGCACCTCCGAAGAAGACGAGGAAGAGGGAGAAGCAGATCTTG
>JAZKEP010000065.1:0-4879 GCA_040387015.1 Bacteroidota bacterium | reverse complement strand
ACTCCTTCGTTCACTGCTCCTACAGGAACAGATGCTTGTGATGCAAGTGTAGCTATCACTTCGGTAGATACGACTACACAAGGTGCTTGTCCTGGAACATACAGTATCAAGAGAACATGGAGAGGCACGGATGACTGCGGCAACGTAAGTGCACCGGTATCTCAAACCATTACAGTGATTGATAACACAGCACCGGTATTAAGCAACACTTGTATACCATGTGTGAATGCAACTATCAGTTGTCCTAACACACCTGTGTTCTTTGCTCCAACGGCTTCAGATGCCTGCGATGCTAGTCCTTCAATATCGTTTGTAGATACTACGACTCAGGGTTCTTGCCCAGGAACGTATACCATTAAGAGAACATGGAGAGCTACTGACGATTGTGGTAATGTTTCACTTCCGTTAAGCCATACTTACAGAGTAGTAGATAGTATCGCTCCTGTTTTGGTTGGTCAATCGGGAAATGCAACAGCAAGTTGCGGACAAACTCCATCGTTTATACCTCCTGTTGCAGTAGATGCCTGCGATTCTTCTCCTGATCTTGTGTCTGTAGATACCACCATTCAAGGTGCATGTGCGGGAACATATTCAATCAAGAGAACATGGAGAGCTACGGATAACTGCGGTAACGTTTCAGCTCCGCTGAGCCAAACCGTAAACGTGGTTGATAATACTCCACCATCTATACTTGGTCAGTTCGGATCTTCAACTATCAGCTGCCCTGCAGTGCCTACATTCGCAACACCGGGTGTTACAGATGGTTGTGATCCTAATCCTACACTTACATCTGTTGATACTACAACACAAGGATCTTGTGCAGGAACTTACTCTATCAAGAGAACCTGGACAGCAACCGATGCTTGTGGTAATCAATCGCGTGTGAGTCATACCATTTCAGTGATAGATGTTACAGCCCCTGTTATGGATGGGTCTGATTGCCGTGACACTGTAATTTACTGTCCTTCAACCCCGGTGTTTACAACTGCACCAACAGCCAGCGATAACTGTGATGCCAACGTTCCGGTGGTAGTTCTGTCAACAGATACTACTCTGAATCCGGATGGTTCAACTACTTACGCACGCACATGGACAGCTACAGATGATTGTGGAAACACTGACTCGTTCAAACAAAAGATAACCTTCATACCTTGTAACGGAAGCCGTATGGATGATGGCAATTCTTCTTCTATTGAAAGATTGGTAGCATATCCGAATCCATCCAGTTCAATGGTTTATCTCAAAACCACTTTCACCGGTGATTTTGATAAGGTGAACCTGGATGTATTTGATGTAGCAGGTGGCAAAGTAGTTCAGATTTACAACGGAAGCGTGATTCGCGGAGTTGAATATGTCTTCGAATTCAATGCTGAGGACATCGTTGCCGGACCTTATTTTGCGACATTAGTTACGCCATTCGATTCGAAAGTGGTTAAAATCTCAATTATCAAATAGATTTCAGATTTTTGAGAACTACAAAGGGCTGTCTATATAGACAGCCCTTTTTTATGAAAAGGGAAGGATGTCAGCTGGATGTTGGCTATTAGCTTAGCTGTAATGTTTATGGTATCTTGTTACTGACAACCTTTTAGAACCACGATAGTTCAATAATTTGGGGAAGCGGATTCTCAATATGAGAATAAGATGGCCATCAAGTGAATCGCAAACTTAGTAAGATATTGTATGTCGAAATTATTTTTACTGCAGCTTGCTATTCTATTGTGTACTCCGACAGCGAATGATTTTCGAGGTTTTTCCTGTTTTAGCAAAATGCGGCACATAATTTATTTAAAAGCAGGCAACTATATTATTTTTTAAAATAGAAAATATAAGCCACAACGACCAAAACAAGAAACTGAAACAGGAGGGGAGAAGCCGTTCCGCAAAGGGTAAATAAGGTAGCAAACAGGACTTTGAATTTTATTAAAGGAGCGCATCCTGTCACCATAGCCAAATTTGCAGCAGTAGGTATATTACTTTAGAGAATATACGAAAAGGTGGGCATAGATGGCTTACTGGCTATAGTAGCAGCCCAAGTTCTCTTTAAAGATGTTGATGAGGAAGCTTTTGAGCTTATGAGGAAGAAGAAATGGAAAGAGACCCGGTTGCGGCTGAAATTTTTAAAAGAGGCCTAACTTATTAATTTTTAAAACAAACAACATCATGGCAACACAAACACAAAAAAAAACAACAGGTTCGGCAAAACCCGAAAGCCGCAAGGAAACCTTAGAACCTAAAAAAGTTAAAAGTAAGGTAAAAAAGGTAATTAGCAATTCAAACTTTATTAAACCGATGAGCAAAACACAGCGTAATATCATACTTGGTACTATAGGCACTGCTGCCATTATAGGTGCTTTGAGAATACCGATTATTCGCACAATGGCTATTCCATTCTTAGCAACAGCCGCTTCGAAAAACTGGAAAACAATTCTCAGAACCATACAAAAATCGCGATAACCTTTTATCTGATAGGGGGTAAGGGAGGTACTTTCTGCCTAAAAGTTTATAGAAGGCGTTTTTGAATTTCGAAAACGCCTTTTTGATGTGTGTAGGCGAAATCTTTAATTAGGTCTCCGAAGAAAAGAAAGCACTCAGAGAGGGATTCATCCGGTGATGTATTACTGCGAACAGGATAGTGCCGGGTTTATGACCATTGATGTAAACGGCTTACAATTGGATGCAAAATACTTTGACAGTTGGGGAAATTTGAAGGATAACTTTACCATCATAAAATCAAATCAAAATCCGAATGGGGCTAAATCACTGAAGGATGAGATAAGTGAGTTGAATATCTATTCGAATCCTTTCACCACACATTTACAGATAGATTTAAATATGGTTTCTTCTCAAAACCTGGATATTGATTTGATAGACATACAGGAGCATCCGGTTAGCAACTGTTTTTCGTTTCACACTTTCAAAATCATACAGCACTTCATGCCGCACTTCTTCGGTGGTCATTGTAGGCACTATCATAAGGGTGCTTAAATGTTTAGAATAATTACTGAGTTGAAAATAAATATTATTTGAATATGAGCAAAAACCGGAAACAGCGCCCAGTGCTCTGCTCCCGGTGACCATGCCCTTTGATAGTGCGTCTGTTTCTCCTTTCAAGTCCCCTTTAGGTGATTTAAGGCTATCCACCCAAACACCACCTTACCTGCTGCAAGTCCTACCGAGCCGCTGAACGAAGAAAAAATATCGAGTGCTTCAAGTTGCGGGTGCTTCGATAGGCCGTAAGCAAGTAAAGCACCCTGAATAGCTGCCGAGGCCATATAAGGCAGGTGCATAATAGCCAGCGCCTTATCGGGTATCATATAGGTTGACCACACGCCCGGGTTTTCAATCTGGTAGCCCCAGTATTCAATATCGGCTTTGCCCGATGCCGTGGCAATAAACAAAGGCACCTGCTCCTCATAACTAAGCTTAGAAGTAGCAATCGTTTCCTCCATGTCATCCAGAAAATCGGATATAGATTCCACGGGAACACGGCTAAGGCCTGCTAACATTTGATTAATGATAAGCTGCTGATTTTCGTGATAAGTAACATTGCTTCCCACACCGTTGTTGACATAACCATTATACACCTTTGGCAGCAGCGGAATCAGGTAAATCTGCGCGATAGTATCCTGCAACAGGTTAGGGTTGCCGTTATTATAAATACTCGTTATCAGCACCTCGTTAAGCTGATCGAAAGTAGGGTCTGTGGGCAGATTAGTGCCTATAAGATCCAACACCTCCTTATGTTTTATCCCCGCAAAGGCATAGGGGTTTATTACTTTACTTTGCATAGCTGTTGTTTTAGAATTTGACAATTGATTGTGAAAAGTGACGAAAGACGATGTGATGATTAGACGATGTGACAATTAGGCAATTAGACAATGTGACGATTAGACGATGTGACGATTAGATGATTGACAGATGCCCTCGTCCACCATACCTTGTCTTTCCTCTGCTCACTGCTCTCTGCTCTCTGTCTCTAATCTCTAGTCTCTGATTTCTGATCTCTGATCTCTCCCGTCTCCCGTCTCGTGTCTTGTGTCTTGTGTCTCCTGTCTCCTGTCTCCTGTCTCCTGTCTTCTGTCTCCCGTCTCCCGTCTGCATTACTGTATTATCCTAAACGCCACGGTGCTCCAGTTGCCGAAGCCTGCTGTGTTATAGGCGCGCACCCTGAAAGCTGTTTTACGGCCGCTTATTAAACCTATTATTTTAAGCCTGCGCTTGCCTGTAGGGTTTAAGGTAACCCAGCTTTTATCGCTTAAGGCGGGGTCGGTGGTATATTGGTAATAATACATTTCGGGCTTACCGGTGGCGCCTTTATGACTTACTACCGCTTCGGCACTTTCGGTACTGTCGCTTACTTTAACCCCTATCACCTGTCCCGGTTCGCCTAGCGGACTGTTGGTTTTGCGCAGCGGCATACCCGAACTTTCTATGATAGCTGCATTACCTTTAGCTACCGAAGCCACATAATACGACTCTAACGTGAGCAGGCCTTCGGCTATCATGCGTTTTTCATCGCGGTTGGCCAGGCCCAGCGATTTCTTATCGCGCTGTGCATCCTCCAAATCGGTGGCGGCTATGCCAAGATCGGCCAGTGCCGGATCGGGCAGTGGGTTAGGAACCATAAAATTAGGGTTGCCGGTCATGGCGGCTACTATATCGCGAATAAAAGCTACCAGGTTATCTACTGTGCGCCTGCTTAAGCCAAGCGCTATTTTTGCATTTTCCATGATTTCTGTTTTTTTAAATTAAATAATTACTCCATGGAACACGGCTCTCCCATGTCCACTCTCAAATCTCTAAACTCCAATATCTACTATCTCTTGGCTGTATGTATTATCTGCTCTCTGCTCTCTAATCTCTATCTCCGTCTCCT
>JAZKEP010000064.1:38956-55881 GCA_040387015.1 Bacteroidota bacterium | reverse complement strand
TCAAGGTTCTACTGGTGATACAGGCCCGCAGGGTATTCAGGGCGTACAAGGAATTCAAGGTGCAACGGGTCCACAAGGCATTCAGGGCATTCAAGGTTCTACTGGTGATACAGGTTCACAGGGTATTCAGGGCATACAAGGAGTAACCGGAGCTGATGGTGCTACCGGCCTCCAAGGTATTCAAGGGTTTACCGGTGCTACTGGTTTGCAGGGTATAACCGGCCCTACTGGTCCATTGGGCCCTGCAGGTGGCGATTTATCAGGTATTTATCCAAACCCTACAGTAGTTGGTTTGCAGGGAAACCCCGTTGCCAATGTCGCTCCTTCAACAGGAAATGTATTGATGTGGGACGGTACAGCCTGGATACCGGTTGATACTTTAAATGATTTCTGGGCATTGAAAGGAAATGGAGGAACTAACCCGGCTTCCAATTTTGTAGGAACCACCGATAATGCTGACTTAGTATTCCGAACAAACAATAGTGAAAAAGCCAGAATAGCAGCCAACGGGGCGGTAGGAATCAATCAACCAACACCGGCTGCTACTTCTATACTTGACATTCAAAGTACCACCAAAGGAGTTTTGTTTCCTGCTTTAACTACAACTCAGCGAAATGCCATTGCAGGTCCTGCGGTAGGATTAACTATTTATAATACAACGCTCAATGTTCACCAGTTCTGGAACGGCACCTGTTGGGTAAATGTCGGACAAACAGTTTGCTCCTTTACTTATGCCGTAAGCCTTAGCCATCCTTCCGATTGCTTGCTTCGAACCAATTTCAATAGCGTTTCCGATACCATTACCGTCAGCTTAGTTTCCGGAACCCCATCCCCTGTCATTCTTTCTACATCGGGAGTTCCGGCTGGAGTGCTGGCTACTTTCTCTAATAGTTATGTAACGCCTACAGCACAATCGGTAGTTACTTTTACCGCATTGCCAAGCGCAGCGCTGGGAACCTATACCATTACTATCCTCGCTTCTTCAGGCTCCACCATACAGACCTTAACTTATACCCTTACTGTGTATGATTATATCCTTTCCATTGCTCCCACTTCAGGGCTGGTTAACGAAATAGGCATTGCACCAAACACACTTACCACTTCAACCACTGTAACTATTGGTAACCCGGGCAGTTGTGCCTCATCGGGGGCTACTGCTCTAATGTCAGTAAACGGATTACCCACTGGAGTGAGCGCAACTTTCGGCACTAGCAATATGAGTATTCCGGGTTCCACTTCGCTCACCTTTACCTCTTCTTCATGTGCGGTACCTGGAACTTATACTGTTCAAGTGGTTGCTACTTCGGGCGGATTATCAACCCTTACTAATTATACATTAACTGTTGCGCCTTCTGTTCTCAATATAACCACCAGCAGTACCAATGTTAATCTGTTTAACTTAGCAGGAAATCCGGCTTGCCCCGTGTCCATCACCTTTAACATAGGCGCTGCAGTAACTATCGGAAGTATTTCTACTGCGCAGCCGGCATTAAGCACCGGTGCATTTGCCAGCGGCAGCAGCATCATTATTAATAATAACGGCAACATTATAGGTAAAGGAGGCGATGGAGGCGATGATGCCGGCCATAACCTTACCAGTTGTCCCAATTTCAATGGCAAGCCTGGAGGCAATGCACTTGATCTTGCAACTGGTGCAGTAGTGGTCAATAATACCGGACGCATAGGCGGTGGTGGTGGGGGTGGGGGTGCTGGTGCAGAGCTGGGGGGAGGTAATCCTTGCTTTACTTTCTATGCCGGAACCGGTGGTGGTGGTGGCGCTGGCTCAACTCCTGGTGCAGGAGGAGGCAATGGTGCACCAAACGCTTGTTCTGCTGGTAATGCTGGGGCTTTATTAACGGGTGGAACGGGTGGAAGTAATGCAGCCTGCGGTGTAAGTTGTTTCCTCAGTTTTGGCTCTACTTATCGTCCGGGAGTCGGTGGAACCGGGGGAAACCTCGGGCAGCCCGGTGCTGCAGGTAGTCCGGCAAACGGATTCGTTGATTCCGGAGTCTGCAGTCAGGGTGCAGGGGGAGCGGCAGGTTGTGGAATCAAAACAAATGGTAATGGTTACACGCTTACAGGAGCGGCATTGTTGGGTCCTGTTTGTCCATAAATACTAACCATCATCCTCATTTATCTTCTTCTGGGCTAAATTCCCGGTCAATTTGTTCCCCTGTACCTCTTTGCATTGGTGCAATCAGTTGACTCGTTCCACTTGTTTCCATTAACCCGGCAATCTTCCGCTCTCTCTATCAACGGGTATTTACTTCAATTCAAGCATCATTTACATCAAAGCAACGCACTTTTGGTTTCGATGTACGATTATTTACATCGAATCATCTAACTTTTACTTTCGGTATACAGTTATTTACATTGAATCATCGCACTTTTACATTCAGTATACGATGATTTACATCCAATCACCACATTTTTACTTCCGGTAAATGATTATTTACATCGAATCATCGAACTTTTACGTTCAGTATACGATTATTTACATCGAATCATCGCACTTTTACAATCGATTTACGATGATTTACTAGGAATCATGGCACTTTTACTTTCGTTGCACGTCCTTTTACATGGTTGCAACATTCTATTACGCTTATAGTGTTATGTTCGGTTACATGGCTTCAAACATCCGTACAGGTATAATAATTATTAAACATTGCTATTCGCGAATCATTTTTATGTTTGAAACATGAGAAATCTCCTTCTAATGGTTTCACTTCTTTTTGGCTTATCAGCATCGGCTCAATCCGATTCTTTATTACCCGCCAAAGCATCACAGCATGTTTATGACCACCGCGATTCGATTTATCTCGTCAAATTAAACAATGGCGGTAACTTGATGATTGCGGCAGGCATTGGTCTTTGCGGTGCTGGCAGCTATCTTGTTTATCAGGGCCACAAAGTATACAACACGCCTGCTTTAGCGGGCAGTCCAACTGCCGAAGCCGAAACACAACGTAACCACCGGCAGGGCACTATCTACTATGCAGCCGGTGGTATTGCCATTGTCGGAGGAATTATTCTTACGGCCCTTGGAGCGCGGAACAAAGTTGATTTCAAAAGGCGGAAAAAAATGATGAGTCTTCAATCCGGAATTCTCGACAATGGAAATCTGGGCTTGGCTTTGAATTTTTAAAGTGAATCAACTTTAAACATTTCCCTGTTTTATTACTTTAGCCGCGCTTTAAAAATAAATTCATCAATATATTTAGCATGTCAGAAAAAGCAACGGTAACATTAGACGGAAAAGCTTATGAGTTTCCTGTAACTACAGGAACTGAAAACGAGAAAGCATTTGACATTTCGAAACTGCGCGCACAAAGCGGCTATGTAACGCTCGATGAGGGTTATAAAAACACAGGTTGCACCGTTAGCAATATCACATTCCTCGATGGAGAGCTGGGAATTCTTCGTTACCGCGGATATAGTATTGAGGACCTGGCAGAAAAGGCAACCTTTACAGAGGTTTCGTATTTGCTTTTGTATGGTGAGTTGCCTACTAAAATACAACTAAAAGATTTTGAAGATAATCTTACACAACATACTTTAGTTCATGAAAACCTCATGAAAGTTTTCGAAGTCTTTCCTTCGGGTTCTCATCCCATGGGGCAGTTGATGACTCTTATTTCCGGTCTTTCCTCTTTTTACCCTGACTCGCTCAATCCCAATAAAAGTCCTGAGCAGGTGAATCTGACTATCATTCGTTTGCTTGCCAAGATGCCTACAATTACGGCCATGATTCAAAAGAAAGGCAAAGGACATCCGCTCGTTTATCCGCAGAATAAGTACGATTATGTTACAAATTTTCTGCGCATGACTTTCGGCAATGTTACCGATGATTACATGCCGGACCCAGTGGTGATTGATGCCATGAACAAACTTTTAATTCTTCATGCCGACCATGAGCAGAATTGCTCAACGGCTACAGTTAGAATTGTAGGTTCATCGCATGCTAACCTGTATGCGTCCATCGGTGCTGGTGTAGCTGCTTTATGGGGACCCCGCCATGGAGGGGCAAATCAGGAAGTGCTGGAAATGTTAGAGCATATTCAAACTATTGATAAGGGTGATGTTAAGAAAGTAGTAGCAGAAGCAAAAGACAAAAAGCGTTTGTTGTTCGGATTCGGTCACCGCGTATACAAGAACTTCGATCCACGCGCTATTATTATTAAGAAGGCATGTGATAATGTATTGGCAAAACTGGGTGTAAACGATCCTCTTCTTGATATTGCAAAGCAGCTGGAAGAAGTAGCATTGACAGATCCATATTTTGTAGAAAGAAAATTGTATCCGAACGTTGACTTCTACTCAGGCATCATCTATAAAGCACTTGGCTTCCCTACACCAATGTTTACAGTATTGTTTGCACTCGGTCGTTTGCCAGGATGGATTTCGCAATGGAAAGAAATGCGTGAGAAAAACGAAGACATTGGTCGTCCGCGCCAGATTTATAGCGGTCCGGCACATCGTCCGTTTGTAGCTATCAAGGATAGAAAGTAGCTTTTAGCTGATTTTTCTTGTTTATCAGGGCATTCATCTGCCACATGCGAGCATTAAAATAAGTTAATCATTCTTTACCTCATTTTCAGCCATTTATAAAGGTTGCCGTAAATTTTTCTGCTAAATGTTTGTGGATTCGGATAGCAATTCTACATTTGCGCCCCCTTACAAAAAGGAATCTGTAAAAAATAAAATCATTCAAAAATGAAATCACGCAGCTACAGCACCGTATCGGTGTCTGAAAAAAATGTGAAACGCGAGTGGTTTATCGTAGATGCTGAAGGCAAAACTTTGGGTCGTATGACTACTAAGGTTGCTTCTGTTCTTCGCGGTAAACACAAACCAACTTTCACTCCCAATGCCGATTGTGGCGATTATGTTATCATTATCAATTCTGCTAAAGTTACTATGACCGGCAAAAAAATGACCGATCGTCCTTTAGTAAGCTATACAGGTCACCCAGGTGGTCAGCGTTTTGCTACCCCAAAAGAATTGATTGAAAAAAATCCGAACAGGCTTATTGAGCATGCTGTAAAGGGTATGTTGCCAAAGAGTTCCCTTGGCGATAAACTGTTTAAAAAATTATTTGTTTACGAAGGTGCCGAGCATCCGCATAGCGCACAAAAACCTAAAGCTTTATAACATGAACAACATTACAGTTGGAAGAAGAAAAGCATCTGTTGCCCGCGCTTTCATTACAGCCGGCAGCGGGAAAATTACCATTAACGGTAAAGATTACAAACAGTATTTCCCCCTCGAATACCTTCAGAACAAAGTTGAATTACCTTTCAAAACATCTGACACACTAGACCGTTTCGATGTGGAAGTAAATGTTTTTGGTGGCGGAATCAAAGGTCAGTCTGAAGCTATTTCATTAGCAATAGCCCGCGCTCTTATCGCTGACAATCCTGAAAAACGTCCTGAACTGAAAAAAGCAAAACTGCTTCGCAGAGATGCTCGTAAGGTAGAGCGTAAGAAAACAGGTCTTCGCAAAGCTCGTAAGCAAGAACAATTCTCTAAACGTTAATCATTTCTGAACTCAAACAATAGAAATAAAAAAATGGAAAGATTAGATCATAAATCATTGATGGATGCAGGGGTTCACTTCGGCCACCTTCGCAGAAAATGGAATCCTAAGATGTTGCCTTACATCTTCAATGAAACCAAAGGGATTCACATCATTGACTTGAACCGAACGGCAGACAAGTTGGAAGAAGCGGCACAGGCAGCCAAATCAATTGCTAAGAGCGGCAGAAAAATTTTGTTTGTTGCTACTAAGAAACAGGCGAAGGAAGTAGTGAAAGAAGCAGCAAAGAGAGTTGGCATGCCTTACGTAACCGAAAGATGGTTAGGTGGAATGTTGACTAACTTCTCTACTATCCGCAAGAGCATCAAGAAAATGCAGAGCATTGAAAAGATGTTGCAGGATGGAACATTGGAAAGTGTAACTAAGAAAGAAAAATTAGTTCTTACCCGAGAGAAGGAAAAAATGGAGAAAGTATTAGGTGGAGTAGCGAATTTAAATCGCGTGCCGGCAGCTTTGTTCATGGTAGATATCATGCACGAGAACATTTCATTGAAAGAAGCATCGCGTTTGAGCATAACTACTTTCGGAATTGTAGATACAAACAGCGATCCTACTAAAGTTGATTTCGCAATACCCGGTAATGACGATGCAGCAAAATCAATTGCTATCCTTACTAACTATTTAACCGATGCTATTGCAGAAGGTTTAGCTGAAAGAACAGCTTCGCAAGAAGGTTTTGAAGGAGAATCAGATGAAGAAATTGCAGAACGTAACCGTTTCGAAAACGAATTGAACGAAGAGGAGAGCGCTGAAAAGAAAGATGACAAAGGTCGTGGCCCGGTTAAGAAACGCAGTGGCGGAACAGGTGGTAACGCGGGAGGCGGACGCAGCAGGACCAAAACAAGTGGTGGTTTTGGCGGAGGCGGAGGTTTCGGAGCGAAAAAAGTTTAATTCGAGAATTTGAGAATTCAGTAATTCAAGAATAAATGTAAGAAGCTGCCAGGTTAATTTGACTTGGCTTCTTCATTTAATAGAGATAATATTTTAACCATTAACTAATAACAAATAACTATTCAAATGGCAGTTACAGCAACACAAGTAAATGAATTGAGAAACCTGACAGGTGCAGGTTTAATGGATTGTAAAAAAGCATTGACCGAAGCAAACGGAGATATTCAGGCAGCGATTGATTTTTTGCGTAAAAAAGGAGCAAAGGTTGCCGAATTACGTGCGGGTCGCGCAGCAGCAGAAGGAGTGGTAATAGCTAAAACATCTTTAGATAATAAGAAAGGTGTTGCTGTTTATCTTTCATGCGAAACAGATTTCGTAGGCAAGAATGAAGATTTTATAAGATTTGCGACTTCTATAGCGGATCTGGCTTTAGAAAAAGCACCTTCTACTTTAGATGCGCTCCTTGAGTTAGATTTGAATGGCTCAAGTGTGAAGGCACAGGTTCAGGAAAAAGTATCTGCCATCGGTGAGCTTATCAATGTTTCTGCTTATGAAACAGTTCAGGGAGAAAGTGTGGTAGCTTACAACCATATGGGGAATAAAATCGGGGTTTTGGTTGCGCTGAATAAAGGGTTAAATGATGCTATAACGTCAGTAGGCAAGGATGTAGCTATGCAAATTGCTGCCATGAATCCGGTAGCAGTAGATGCAAGCGGAGTTCCTGTAGAGGTAATTGAAAGAGAGAAAGCGATTGCAAGAGAAAAGGCGGTAGCAGCCGGTAAACCTGAAAATATTCTTGATAAGATTTCAGAAGGAGCGGCTAATACTTTCATTAAAGAAAATACTTTACTTACTCAACCTTTCGTAAAAGACGGAAGCAAAACTGTTCAGCAGGTTCTTGGCGCTGCAGAAAGCGGATTGACCGTAACTACCTTCAAGAGAGTAGAAAGAGGAGCAGGAAAGTAACTTAAAAGGAATAAAAGAGTAGAAGCGCGATTCTTTCGAATCGCGCTTTTTGTTTTTAATCAAGGTTTTAATTCAAACATTTTAATCGTGGTCGTTTTTTATATTTTCGCTCCGCATGAAATACAAACGAATCCTATTAAAACTTAGCGGTGAATCATTAATGGGTAGTAAGCAATTTGGTATTGATGCCGAGATGGTTATGCAATACGCTAAGGAAATTAAGGACGCAAAAGATGCAGGTGTTCAAGTAGCGGTAGTAATAGGGGGAGGAAATATTTTTCGAGGCATTCAATCGTCTGCTAATGGAATTGATCGCGTTCAGGGTGACTATATGGGGATGTTGGCTACTGTGATAAACAGCATGGCGCTGCAAAGCGGTTTGGAGAAGTTAGGTGTATATACACGTTTGCTATCTGCTATTGAGATGAAAGAAATTGCTGAACCGTTTATTAAACGAAGAGCGGTTAGGCACTTAGAGAAGGGAAGGGTTGTGATATTCGGAGCTGGAACAGGGAATCCTTATTTTACCACTGATACTGCTGCTGCATTGCGTGCTACTGAAATAGAATGTGATGTGATTTTGAAAGGAACACGCGTAGATGGTATTTATGATTCCGATCCGGAAAAAAATCCGAAGGCAAAAAAATTTGACAGCATAAAATACAGCGAAGCATTAAAGCGGAAATTGAATGTGATGGACTTGACAGCATTCACTCTTTGTCAGGAAAACCATTTACCCATTATTGTATTTGATGTAAACAAAAAAGGTAATCTGAAAAAAGTGCTTAACGGTAAGAAAATAGGAACTATTGTAATTGATTAAACCTTATTAAACTAATAGCCATGACTGAAGCGGATGTAAAAAAACTTTTAGAAGAAACCCTTGCTCACATGCAAAAAGCACTAGAGCATTTTGAGTTTGAATTGTCGAAAATCCGTGCCGGACGTGCCAGTTCAGGTATGCTGGATGGTATTGAGGTGAATGCTTATGGTGCCATGACTCCTATCTACCAGGTAGGTAATATTTCAACCCCGGATGCCCGTACGCTTTCTATTCAACCATGGGATGCTTCACTTTTACCGGAAGTTGAGAAAGCTATTCTGAAAGCTAACATTGGAATCACTCCTCAGAATGACGGCAAGATTATCCGCCTTAATATTCCCCAGATGACCGAGGAACGGAGAAAAGACCTTGTAAAAAATGCTAAAGCAGAAGCCGAAAAGTGTCGTATCTCTATCCGTACTATCCGCAAAGATTCGAATGAGAAGGTGAAGAAATTACAGAAAGATGGGTTGCCCGAAGATAATGCTAAGGATGCAGAGACATCGGTTCAGAATATCACCAATGATTTCTCCACTAAAATAGAGAAGCATCTCGAAGTAAAGGAGAAAGAGATAATGACGGTGTAAATATACTCTTCAAACCAGTTTGTTAAGTCCACACCTTCGTTCCCTCGCTGCAATTAGTGCAAATGTCAATTTGCTTTCGGCTTTTCAAAATCCTCGAACGGAAAGATTGGTATAAATTGCTCTGCCATATTTCGGCAAATGACTTCGAGTTCAAATCACCTAATTGGTGTTGTGCATCTTTATCGAAACAGCAAGGCACAATTTTTCCATCCCAGGTAATCACCGAGCTGTGCCATAGTTTCCAGCAATGGTTCAGCAACTCGTTTTTTATTTTGTAGTTGCCGCCAGCTTGCTTTTTATAGCGCGAATATTTTTCAATAGAAGGAATCAGTTCGTTTCCGTTTTCGAAATCATAAACCTGCGCGGTTTTCAGTTTCACTTCATCTACCCCCATTTTATCTGCAAGCTCTTGTAATTCCTCAACCTGATGTTGGTTCGGCTTAACTACTAAGAACTGAAAAATAATATGTGGTGTTTTTGATTTCAATTCCTTTCGTGCATGAACTAAATTCCTTGTCCCTTCTATCACTTTTTCTAAACTTCCGCCAATGCGATATTGCTCGTACGTTTCCTGAGTGGTTCCGTCAATCGAAATCAATATTCTGTCTAATCCGCTTTCAACGGTTTCACGGGCTTTTCTTTCAGTAAGAAAGTGTGCGTTGGTAGAAGTAACGGTATAAATATTTTTCTGCGAAGCATATTTCACCAAATCCAAAAACTTAGGATGCATGTAGGGCTCGCCCTGAAAATAGAAATAGAGATAAATCAGTTTATCACCTATTTCGTCAATAGTTTTTTTGTAGAAGCTATCATTCAAATCTCCCGTTGGTCGCGTAAAGTTTTTCAACCCGCTGGGGCATTCGGGACATCCGAGATTGCAATTGGTTGTTGGTTCAATAGAAACATTAAAGGGCACTCCCCATTGAATGGGCCGCTTCAGCCATTTCGATAAATAGAAAGAAGAAACAACAGAAGACGAATTAGAAATCTTCTTAGCGCTGAGTTTGAAAATAAAATTGAATGCATCGGCCAATCGCATAGTGTAAAAATAAAATTAGCTAATCAGCACATTGGCTAATTAGCTAATTGAAACGTGCCCGGGAAGGGATTCGAACCCCCACACCTTGCGGCTCTCGCACCTGAAACGAGCGCGTCTACCAGTTTCGCCACCCGGGCCTGTAGAAGAATGCCGACAACAGCCGGCAACACTTTTTGTTTCAGAGAAATGCAAAAGTAAAATTATTGTTTGCTCCGCAAATTGACCAAAAAGCCAAAAGCTGCTGCAGTAAAAAACATCATTAAGCTGTAAATGGCAGCAGGCATTGCCATAGCAGTATTCTGTAAGGCGTTCAGCGCAATGAATATGGCAAGCGTGCCATTGTGTATTCCTATTTCCATGGCAATAGAAATATTTTGTTTCTCGGGCAGGCGGAAAAGTTTGGGAATAAAATATCCGCTCAACATACTGAGCAGATTAAAAGTCAGCGCGGCTAAACCTACCTGAGCAAAATAAGTTGCTACATTATCTTTTTCCTTGATGGTAGCTGCAATAATCACAAAGGCAAGAATAAATGCAGAAGCAATTTTTACCGGCTTCTCCATCTTTTTCGAAAAAGCGGGGAACTGTTTATTAATCAACATCCCTATAGTTACAGGCACCAACACAATTAAAAACACCTCTACCACTTTTTTGAATTGCAGAGGAATGTAAGTTTCTGAACCCATGAAATAGCCCAGCGATAAATTAACTATAACAGGAATTGAAAAGATAGTGAGCACACTATTTACAGCGGTAAGCGTGACGTTAAGTGCTACATCCCCTTTTGCTAAGTGTGAATACAAATTAGCAGTAGCTCCACCGGGAGAAGCAGAAAGTAACATCAACCCCACCGCCAATGCCGGAGGTAAGCCAAATGATGTGGCCACAAAGAAACAAACCACAGGCAACAAAATCATTTGACAGAACAAGCCGATGATAACCGCCTTGGGAAATTTAACTACTCGCTTAAAATCATCTATGCTTAAGGTTAAACCTAAACCCAGCATAATGATGCCAAGGGCAAAGGGCATAATAACGGTAGTAATGTAGGCTGCTTGCAAGGGTTTCAGATTTTAGATAGACATAAATAGTTATTTATAACTATAAAACCCTTTACCGGTTTTTTTTCCTAGATGCCGTGCATCTACTTTTTGCCCCTGTATTCGTGAAGGTCGAAATTTAGCTTCCTGATGGAAGGAGTCGAACAAAGAAGAAGTAACCGCAAAATTGATGTCATTGCCCACATAGTCCATTAACTTGAATGGCCCCATTTTAAATCCTGCGCTCTCCATCAATGCATCTATACTTTCTACAGTTGCAACTTTTTCTTCCAGCATTTTCAAGCTCTCAACATAGTAGTGTCTTGCTACCCGATTCACAATGAAACCCGGAGAATCTTTACACATGATGGGAGTTTTACCAATGGCGATGCAAAGTTGTTTTAAGGTTTCTGTGGTTTCTGTTGAAGTCTCTATTCCTGAAATGATTTCAACCAGCTTCATTAAGTGCGCAGGATTAAAAAAGTGCATTCCTACCACACGCTCAGGATTCGATATTTCCTTTGCAATTCTCGTTACAGGAATGGAGGAGGTGTTGGTGGCAAGAATAGTTTCGGCAGCATTTATTTCAGCCAACTTTTGAAACAACTCAACTTTAACTTCAAGTTTTTCAACAATGGCTTCTATAACTAAATCTGCTTTAACCTGGTTGATGTCATTGGAGAACAGGATTCTGTTAAGCGCAATGGTTTTATCAGTTTCGCGCAGTTTTCCTTTTGTAATAGCTCCATCCAAGTTCTTGGCAATTTCAATTTTTGCTTTATCTAACTGTTCAGGGTTTAGATCAAACAAAACCACTTCATAATTAGATTGAGCAAATATTTGTGCAATACCCGCACCCATAGCTCCTGCTCCGGCTACTCCTATTTTTTTTACGACTTTGATTTTACAATACTTTGTGATTCAAATGTATTAAAACCTCTCATGCATGACCACTAAACTGTCAACTTAATAAATACTTTTGCCTCCTCAATTTTCCCCATGATAAAGTTCGAAGAATTTGTTTTGAACAACGGCTTAAAGGTAGTTGTTCATGAAGATGTTACCACCACCATGGCGGCAGTGAATATTCTATATAAGGTTGGTTCCCGTGATGAAGATGTGACGCAAACCGGCTTTGCGCATTTGTTCGAGCATTTTATGTTCGAAGGCTCGGTGAACATCCCTGAATTTGATACACCGCTTCAGAATGCCGGAGGAGAGAACAATGCTTTTACCTCGAATGACATCACCAATTACTATGATATTCTTCCTTCTAATAATATCGAAACTGCTTTTTGGTTAGAGAGCGACAGAATGCTTTCACTGGCTTTTGAAGAGGAGAGTTTGAATACACAGAAGAATGTGGTGATGGAAGAATTCAAAGAACATTACATCAACCAGCCGTATGGCGATGTATGGCATAAGATATGTGCGCTGGCGTATAAAGTCCATCCTTATCAATGGCCTGTGATTGGTTTGAATCTGCAACACATTGAGCAGGTGAAAATGCAATCGGCCAAAGATTTTTATTTCAAATATTACCGCCCGAATAACGCAGTGCTTGTAGTTGCAGGAAATGTAAAGACTGGACAGATTCAGAAACTGGCGGAGAAATGGTTTGGTGAAATTCCATCAGGAGAAAAGATAGTTCGTCACCTTCCTAAAGAGCCAGCGCAGAATGAACAAAGAATTCTGGAAGTAAAAGCCGATGTACCCGTGAATGCCCTCTATAAAGCATACAAGATGTGCGCACGCAACGACAAACAGTTTTATGCTTCTGATCTGTTACGCGATATTTTAAGCACTGGAGATTCATCGCGTTTATATCAGCAATTGGTGAAGGAGAAAAAACTGTTTAGCAGTATAAGTGCTTACTCGACAGAAACAATTGATAATGGTTTATTGATGGTGGAAGGACGATTGAGCAAAGATGTTTCGATGGATACAGCTAACGCTGCTATTGAAGATGTGTTAGCAGAATTAGTAAATCAAAAAGTTTCGGAAGAGGAGTTGACGAAAGTGAAGAACAAAATTGAAGCATATACAACCTTCGGAGAAGTGAATGTCTTAAACCGCGCCATGAACCTTGCTTATTTTGAAATGCTTGGTAATGCAGCTGACGTAAATAGGGAGGTGGAAAAATATAATGCTGTTACTGCACAGAGCTTGCAGGATGCAGCGGCAACTATTTTCAGAAAAGAAAACAGCAATACCATTAGATACTTTAGTAATAATTGAAAGAATGAACAGAGCATTTGCCCCTGAAATAAATTTAATTGACTCGCTTACTCTGCCTAAAGTAGAGAATATCTCCTTGCATAACGGAGTGCCCGTTTATCTTTTGAATGAAGGCGAGCAGGAAGTGATAAAGATTGAACTAATTTTTAAAGCCGGTAAATGGTTTGAACAAAAAAACCTGATTGCTGATTTCACCAGCAGGATGTTGCGCGAAGGAACGCAAACCAAGACTGCGAAGCAATTGGCCGATACCTTCGACTATTATGGAGCAAATTTTAATGAGAGCGCAGGATTCGAAACGGCAGGCGCTTCATTATACAGCCTTACTAAACACATTGATAGTTTACTGCCGTTGTTTTTTGAAATCTTCACCGAATCCATCTTTCCCGAAAACGAGTTGAACACGATTATTAGTAATCGCAAGCAAAAGCTATCAGTCAACTTAAAGAAGAATGATTTCCTGGCGAACCGTAATTTTGTGAATGCTTTGTTTGGCCAAAGTCACCCTTATGGCAGGGTAACAGAATTTGAGAATTTTGAAAAAATTTCAGTGGAGGATTTAAAGTCGTTCTTCAAAAGATATTACTCGGCTACTAATCTTATCATTATTGTTTCAGGAAAATTTGATGATTCAGTTGTCAAAAAGCTTAATCAGTATTTCGGTGGCAAAAGCTGGATGGGGGAGAAGGTAGATGAGCGGATTTCATACAAAATTGACTCGTCACCAGAGTTGGTGCATCACACCGAAAAGGCAGATTCAGTTCAAAGTGCTATACAGATTGGTAATCTGAGTATAAACAAAACGCATCCGGACTTTCAAAAGCTATCGGTATTGAATACTGTGTTTGGTGGTTACTTCGGTTCAAGATTAATGAGCAACATACGTGAAGAGAAAGGATATACCTATGGTATCCATTCCTCCTTTGTTTCTTATCCTCACAGCGGTTTTATTGAAATTTCTTCCGAAGTGGGTAAAGATGTTCGGGATGCAACTATGAAAGAGATTCAGTATGAAATAAATACGCTTCGCAATGAATTGATAGGAGAGGAAGAACTAAATGTGGTGAAGAACTATATCAGCGGTAAGATTCTGCGAAGCATTGACGGGCCAATGAAGTTTTCTGAAACGCTGAAAGGACTTCTTATTTACAATCAGGATTTATCATACATACAGGAGTTTCTGAAAACCGTTCGCGAAGTAAATGCTGAGGAATTACTTCAACTCGCCAATACATATCTGGATTACGATAAGATGTATAAGGTGACAGTGGGCTAATTTGTCTGTCATTCTGTAAAACATACTTGCAACTAAAACGTTTCAGCTTAACTCTTTATAATTGCAGATAACACATAAGGTGAGACAAAAACTTCTTTTCGTACCGTTATTCCTGTTCTGTTTTATTTCAGAAAGTTTTAGCCAGACTATTCTTGCTCCCGACTTACAATGCGTAGTGAATGAACCTACGAATAGCAACATTACATTGTACTGGACCAATCCTCCGGCAAATCCATGTGGCCCTTTTGTTCAATATACTATTTATGCTTCTTCCTCAGGTTCTGCAGGGCCGTACAATGCAGTTGCTGTTACATCGCAGTTGACAACATCCTTTGTGCTTATCGGTTATCTCAGTATTTCTCCCGATTGGCATTTTTATATGGAAGCCAACTACAACTGCCCGGGTGCTACTGTTTTGCAATCTGACACTATTGATAATAAAACTCCCATTACTCCGCTTATTATCAATGTTGATGTAACTCCCGGTGAGGATATTATTTTCAATTGGGAACCAAGCCCGTCTCCACAAACAGCCTTTTACATCATCTATTACTACTTCCCAAACAACGGGACTGTGCGGCCTCTTGATACAGTTTATGGAAGATTTAATACAACCTACACCGATTTGGGTGCAGACCCTACTACCCAATCTCTTTATTACACCATTGCTGCTGTAGATAGCTGCGGAGGTATCAGTTCATATAACACCGAACCGCATAACACTATTTTGCTTCAGGCAACTACTACTGCTTGCCAAAAGCAGATTGATTTATCGTGGAATAAGTACAACAATTGGCCCATTGGAGTTAAGGAGTATCAGATTTTTGCAAGCATTAACCTGGGGGCCTATAGTATGGTTGGAACTGTTGATACCAATACAACCACTTTTGCTTTTTCAGGTTTTAATGATGGAGATTCTGTCTGTATTCATCTCCGGGGGGTAAGTGCGCTTGATACTTTTATTGTTTCAAATAGCAACATAGTTTGCCTCAAAGCTTCTGTTGTTCAGCCCCCGTCTTTTAATTTCATTACCAATGCTACGGTGGATTTAGATAACCACATTAGTGTAACATGGATGATTGACACAACTGCGGAACTCACTTTCTATAAAGTTGAGCGCAGTGGAAACAATGTTACCTTCAACACCATTGAACAGCTGAATGCCCCGAATCCGCTAAATGATTTTGAAACGTATATTGACTCGACAGATGTGATGCCTGAGCATAATGCATACTATTATCAGGTAACTGCGGTAGATAGCTGCCAGAATCAATATAAAGCACCCTATGTAAAAACAATTTGTCTTAAAGGTGAGTTGTATGATTATTATATCGGCAACCTTACCTGGAATGATTTTGAACTGCAGGGCGCTACCGTTGTTAGTTATAAGCTGTATAGAAATTATGGCTCCGGATATCAGCTCATTCGCACTTTTCCTTTTGGAACGAATACTTATTCTGATTCACTACAACAATTTTTGGCTGAAAAGGGAATATTCTGTTATCGCATAGAAGCAGTTTATAATTTGGATTTGCCCGATGCATATTATCAGGCAACGCTTTCGAGCTGGTCGAATGAGATGTGCATCATTCACCGGCCTATCATCTATATTCCCAATGCATTTGCACCCAATGGATTGAATAATGTATTCAAACCCACCATTATTTATGGCGAACCGAAAGCATACTCCATGGTTATTTTTAATCGTTGGGGAGGGGAGGTATTTGAAAGCAACGATCCCAATATTGGTTGGGATGGAACAGATCATGGAAAAGAAGCGCAGCAAGGCGGTTATGCTTACATCATTCAGTTTAATGCCAATGATGGCGTAAAGGTGGAGCGTAAAGGCATGGTCCTGTTGGTGAGATAACCTTCTCTCTCCTGAATTTATTTTCTCAACTTCGCTCGGGTGAAAAATATTTTCAAGGTTGGTGATAAAAAAGTTTTCGGACGAACAGTTCGACAGGAAGACGGGGCTTCGTTTGAAGGCAGCCATATACATCCTGTTTACTCCACTTTTTCTATAACCCGCGATGCCGAATGGTGCAGCCGTTTGTTTGTGTTAGAAATGAAGGAAGAAAATGAAGAAGGCTTAGGGATATTTGTAAATGTAAAGCATGTTTCACCTGCTTTAATTGGCGAAACAGTTTTGTTCGAAGCGGTGATTGATGAACTGAAGGGAAACGAAGTGAACTGTTCATTTACTGCAAAGGTTGATGCAAGAATAATTGCCGAAGGGAGAACAGGACAGAAGATTTTATTAAAAGAGAAGATTGAAAAAATGTTGGAGGTATTAAAGAAATGATTGACCCGCTTAAAATAAACATACAGAATAAAAAGGCCGGCTTCGAGTTCGAAATCATAGATCGCTACGAGGCGGGTATTGTGTTGCGGGGCAGTGAGATTAAAGTGATACGAAACGGAGGGGGCAGTATCAGCGAAGCTTTTTGCATGATGCGCGATGGA
>JAZKEP010000064.1:24458-38946 GCA_040387015.1 Bacteroidota bacterium | reverse complement strand
CTCACATGGTGGCTACTCCAATCATAAACCCGATAGTTTACGCAAACTACTTCTTACAAAAAGGGAATTAGGGAGAATTGATGCTAAGATTCGCGAGAAAGGGTTGACTGTTATTCCTCTTCGTTTATTTATTGGTGAGCGTGGCTTTGCAAAACTTGAAATAGGAGTGGGCAAAGGGAAAAAGAAATTTGACAAACGCGAATCGCTCAAAGAAAAGGATACGAAACGGGAAATGGACAGGGCGATGAAGAAATACAAGTAGTTAATTCTTCCCTTTCAGCATTGGCACAAAAGCAAACATGCCGAATTCTTCAGTTTCAAATTTCTCATCGGCATGTTTGGTTATTCGCAGCATTGTGCAATTATCCTCACTGCCAAATGGCAACACCATTTGACCTCCCATAGCAAGTTGCTTCAATAATTTTTTAGGTAACTCAGGCACTGCGGCCGTAATGAGAACCTTATCAAACGGGGCGTTGGCGGGGCTTCCTTCAAAACCATCACCATAAATACATTTTACCGACCACATCTCCGGTTCATTTCTCCAGGTTCTTCTCTCCACAGGCTCCTTTCTCTCTCCGCTTTGATGCAGTAAAAACTCTTTCATGAAAGGAAGAAACTTAGAGGTGCGATCAAACAGAATTTTATGCCTTTCAATACTGAATACTTTTGCTTTTAGCAACATGAGCACAGTTGCCTGATAGCCGCTTCCGGTTCCTATTTCCAATATCTTATCGTTTGGCTTTACATCTAACAGTTCAGTTTGACGGGCCACTGTATAAGGTTGAGAAATAGTCTGGTCTTCGCCTATTGGAAAGGCTTTGTCCTCGTAAGCATGCGTTTCATAAAAAATAGAGTCATTACCAAAAAACAAATGACGGGGAATTCTACCTACAGCATTCAAAACATCCTGATTGGTAATACCTTTATCTTTCAGTTTTACTACAAGTTCCTTTCGAAGCCCTTTGTGTCGGTATGTGTCTGTTCCCTGCATTTTTCAAAGTTACGGATTAATGCTCTTTCTTTCTATAAACTAATCTACTTAAAGCTAACATCGTTTTCAATTTTGTATAAACCGTTTACTTTTAGCCTTCCTAAAAAATGATACTATGAAAAAAATCCTGCTGTTTTTGTTAGTGGCTAATGCCGCTTCTTTATTTGCGTTAAAACCTTCCCGTGAGTATGCTTTTTATCCTGAAGATTTAGGATTGAACTCTAAAGAGTGGCATGTAAAGACGGATGACAACTTCGATATTTATGCCTGGCGCATTACTCCTGCTAAAGGAGCCACTTCACTTACTGTTGTTATTGCCGATGATGGTGAAGGCAATATGGCTGACAACTTTGATATTGCCGGTTTGTTTCTTGGTGCCGGCTATAATGTGGTGATGTTCGACTATCGCGGCTATGGCAAAAGCCAGGATGCGCGGGTGAACGAGAAAATGTATCTGATGCCAACTATGGCAAAAGATTTTGATGCGGTGATTACAGAGGTAAAAAAGCAGGATGCCAAACAACTCATTACTACTTACGGTATCGGTATTGGTGCAGGGCTTGCTGTTGGAGTGGGTAGCAACAATATTAAAGTGCGCAGGGCCATAGGCGATGCACCATATCCTGATTTGGAAACCGTAAAGAAGAGATTGATGGATGTGAAACAGATAGATGTGGTAACCCCTCCGGGCGCTGAGAAAACTTTATTTGAGCCGAAGTTTGCCATTCAGGATAAGGGGCAGCATGTGGAAGGATATCTGTTGATTGTGGGCGCTAACGATAAGGTAATTACGGAAGCTGACATGAAAGCACTGCAGGCGCTTCGTAAAAAGAATGTAGATGTGTATGTGGTGCCGGGCGTTGAAAACAAAGACAACTTTACTTCGAACAAGAGTGAATACTTTGCTCGCATAAAAGCTTTCCTCGAGAAGAAGTTCAATTGATGATTAGCTCCATCCTGAAGGATGGAGAGTAAGGCAAAAGATATATAGAGCTTTTGCCCAAGAACTAATCTCTTACAAAACAGCAGACGCTTGGTAACGCGCCTGCTGTTTTTATTTTTGCGGACTCTCAAAACAACAGGATGGAAAAAATAAAATTTGGAACAGACGGCTGGCGCGCAATTATTGCTAAAGATTTTACAGTAGCGAATGTAAAGCGTGTGGCTAAAGCCACTGCTGACTGGGCCCAAAAGCAGGACGCTGCTGCTAAGATTGTCATCGGGTTCGATTGCCGCTTTGGAGGCTCGCTATTTTCGGAGGCGGCTATCAATGTTTTCTGCAAACAGGGTATTAAAGTTTATTACGATAAACATTTTGTTTCTACTCCAATGATTTCGCTGGCTGCCAGAAATCTTGGCTGCGAGCTTGGGGTTATTCTCACTGCAAGCCACAACCCGCCAGCTTACAATGGCTACAAACTAAAATCGAAGCACGGGGGACCGCTGATTCAGAAATATATTACGGAAGTTGAAGAAATGATTCCCAACACCTGCGAGGCGGAAGACCTTTCGATGGAAGAATGGGAGCAGAAAGGCTTGCTCGAAATAGTAGATATGGAAACCATGTATTACGATCATGTGGCCGACAATTTCGATTTGGAAGCTATTAACGAAAACTCCGAACTGATTGTGGCTTACGATGCCATGTATGGTGCGGGACAAAGTGTATTTCCGCGCATTATGCCGCATGCCGATTTTCTTCACTGCGAATACAATCCTTCTTTTTACGGACAGGCGCCCGAGCCTATTTCTAAAAATTTGAAAGAGCTGGAAACTTATTTAAAGGAAATGAAGCACGTGGATATGGCTATTGCCACCGATGGCGATGCCGACCGCATTGGGCTTTACAACGGCAACGGAAAGTTTATTGATGCGCACCACATTATTCTTCTGCTCATTCATATTCTGCATAAGTATAAGGAGATGACCGGCAAGGTGGTTATTGCCTTTTCGGTTTCGAACAAGGTGAAAAAGCTTTGCGAGCAATACGGCATTCCGTTGGAGGTAACCAAGATTGGCTTTAAATATATCTGCGAGATTATGCAGAACGATGACGTGCTGGTAGGAGGCGAAGAGAGTGGCGGCATTGCAGTAAAAGGCCACATACCTGAGCGCGATGGCATTTGGGATGGGCTGATAATTGTTGAGCACCTGATAAAGAACGAACAAACCCTGCAGGAACTGATTGATGAAGTTTATGAAGTGGTGGGTAGCTTCTCTTACAATCGCGATGATCTGCATTTGAAGGAGGAACAGAAACTTCAGATAATTGAAAACTGTAAGAACGGGGTTTATAAATCTTTTGGCGAAATTCCTGTGAGCCATGTAGAAGATTTAGATGGCTATAAATTTTACCTGGAAGATGAAGAAACCCTGATGATTCGCGCCAGCGGTACCGAACCTCTCCTTAGGGTTTATGCCGAAGCTTCTTCCGAAGAACGTGTAAACATTATCTTAGATAGAGTTAGGAAGACGTTGTTGGGGTAATGAGGCATTGTTGGTCAGGCGACCAACAACTGCTTAGGAACTCCCTCCAAACCTCTGCCCCTCCTTCCCAAGCCACTAAACCCTGCCTATTTCATTCAAAGGTTACCCTTATTTATGCCGCTTTCACACTATTCCTCCTCGAAGCAGCACTATTTTCCACCAAAGTGCCCCTAAAACGCTTTAGGTTATCCTTTAAATAGAAGCAATATTCAATATTTTCATTAAAATACTGTGTATTATTTCAAAAATTATTTGTTGTATAATGAAAATATTTTTGATTTTAATAAAAATAGTTACTATATCTACAAAAATAATGGCATCATTTATAAAAATACTACCTATTTTCAGAAATATATAAAATAATTTCATTAAAATATTTTCTATTTTAGTAAAAATTCTTATAACTTTGCTTTAAATTATAACACCCTATGCCAAAGAAGACTGTCCGCATAACAATTCCCGCTGCCTACCCGAATAAGTTAGCTGAACTAGTAGAGAATGTATGGAACCACCATGCTAGTTTGGGAGCCTCCAGCCCCTTGCATGGCGACACCATTGTAAACATGACCCGCTATGAGGCTTTAAAGACCGAAGCACTTGAAAAGCGGAAGAGGGCGTTGGCTTTACATGGCGAAGCAGAGGCATTGATGATGCAATCGAAAAATGCTTTTGGTATTGCCGCAGGGCAAAAAATAACCACCGATGACACCCTCTATCATCTGCTCGATAACATTAAACGTTTCCTGATGGTTAAACATTCGGGTACTGAAGAAGACCTGAGCCCCTGGGGTTTTAATGTGGTAATAGGTACTTCGCGTGTGGGCGCCAAGAAAAAGAAAAAGCCGCTTTAAACCTTTCGGTTCGCAGCGGCTTTTTCATCCGGTTTTAGCAAAGCGCTTTTACCGTATTAGTACTTTTATATGATAGCTTTTTGATTCTCTTGCCACCTCGGCCACATACACCCCTCTAACAATATAATCTGGCAAGGCTAAATCAGGTTGACTGATGCGGTCAGTTCTGAAAATTTCGCGCCCCGAGCAATCGAACAACTTCACATTCAGCGGCATTTCTGTGGCTGAACTAAACCGCAGCATGTTCTTACCCGAATTATCATCATACAGGGCCGTTACTTTAAACTCATCCTTATCTGTTGCACTTATACCCAAAGCATTAATATTAATAACATTGGATAACGAAGAACTAAAGCTGGCCGTTTTTGCACTGGGCACACAGCCGGCAGGGTTTATTACTTCAATTTGGTAATAAACCGGAGGTGCTGGCGGAGACAAGTCAGTATAAGACAGGGTGCTTGAAGATACCTGTGCCAGTAGAGTCATATTAGAAGACGATGTGCCCCGGTAAATATTAAACGAGGGATACGTAAAGCCTTCATAGGCGTTCCAGTTTAAATTAATCACGTTGTTAATACCTATATTGGAAGAAAGGTGAATGGTTTTATGCGAGATGCTGTGTACCGATTCACCACAACCATCTTTGGTGGTAATAACATACCGTTCACTTTGCTGCGCAGGGTTCGACTGCAAATCTTCAAACGTGCTGAAACTTAAAAACGTTTGCGCACTCATCAGCTGATACACACCGGTAACAGAAGTTTCTTTAAACACCTTAAAGGAATCAACCCCATGAACACCGGCTTTTTCCCAAACCACCATGTTCTTTCCTGATAAAGGGTCAACGGTAACCGCACAAACCTGCTGCCCGCTGAAGGAAGCATTCGCAGTAACAATAACAGTATCAATGTAGATACAGCTGTTGGCTTCAGCAACATTTACAATGTAGGTACCACTTTGGCTTGTTGTAAGGGTGCGGTTAAAGGTAAAGTTGCTCCACGCGTAAGAAGCAAACCCGCTTCCGGCATCAAGTGTTACACTACCTGTACAGAAACGAGTAGGGCCGGAAGTTGTTATTTGATAATTGCTGAACGAAGGAGGGCTTACTACCAGGTTCACAAAATCGGTTGCGATGTTGTTGTTGGCATCGGTAACCGTTACACTTACAGTTGAATTCATGGTGATGGAAGGTACTCCCCAATCGCTGAACACATTGCAGCACGACTGGTTGCCGGTAGAAGCCCACTGATAGGAGTAAGGATATGTGCCGCCAATAATACTCGGCTGTACCCGCACGCTGGCATTCAGGCAAACCAGAAGGTTGGTACCTATCTCTACCGAAAAAGCCGGATGACAAACTCCGCCTTGGTCTATTACTTCCACATAGTAATTTGAAATAGGGGAATAACCGCCCAGAGGTCCATTTACAACAAAATCGCTATCAATACCCAAAGGAGGATAAGTAATGTGTACCCAAGCCATGCCCCAACCATCAATAGGGTATCTACCTGCCAGTGCCGAAGTGGTTCCGTAAAGTCTTACACATCCGTTACTGTCACCATACAATACGTTCGGGCTTTTAGACCAGGTAATTCCCTGTGGCAACCCGCCCACAGAATCAAGCCTGACAGAATCAATGCGCACAGGAAGGGGAAAACCAAAAGGATAGATGCTATCGTTCAGTCCTATATTGCCTTGTAGTGTTTGGTCGTAAAAGATGTTGCGCTCAATACATGGTAAATTCGCAGCAGTTGGATTTACACCCGGGGTGGTTTGAAGAGCCGAATTAATAGTGCATTGTGCTTTTATAAGAGAAGGCAATAATGCAATTACAATAAGTAGCGTGTAAAATTTTTTCATGGTGTGATGTTTTGGTGATTAAGATAAACTTGTATGAGTAAAGACCGAAGGGCGTAAGGAAAGGTTGCAAACGCTAACTTAGATTGAATGCCCATCAGCGTCCTTGAAGGGTTGGTAATGGTATATGGTATGGGGAAGAAAGCTTAGGCGGCTTCGGCCACGCCCAAAACAGAAACCGGAAACTCCATGCGGAAAATGCTGCCGCCTGTTGGGTTATCTTCAATCGATATTTTACCGTTAAAGCTCTCTACAATCTTTTTGCAGATAGCCAGCCCGATGCCGGTGCCTGAATATTTCTTAACGGTAGGCAACCTTTTAAATATCTGGAAAGCTTTTTCGCGATGTTCTTTTGGTATTCCAATTCCGTTATCGGTAATTGTAATTTCAAAATGGCTGCCGCGCAATTGGTGCTGTACATGAATAGAGGGCTGTCCGCTTTCGTTATACTTCATGCCATTGCCAATAATATTTTGAAACAACTGGCTGAACATGGTTTTGTCTACCAGCAGTTCGGGAAGTTCGCTATGAGTGATGGTGGCTTTCTTTTCTTTAATCAGCACTTCAAGGTTCTGCTTAATATCATCGGTTACTTTATTCAGGTTTACCTTTTCAATTTTCGGGTTGGCATCTACTTTAGCCAGGCGCAGTAAATCAAGAATCAACTGCTCCATGCGCTTGGCACCGTCCACCGCAAAATCCATAAACTGCTGCTGCTGCGGACTGAGCGAGCCACCCAACGACTGCTGAAGAATAGTAATGTAGCTGGTTATCATTCGCAGCGGCTCGCGAAGGTCATGTGAAGCTACATGCGCAAACTGGTTTAGTTGATTGTTGCTTTGCTGTAGTTTATCGGCATACAGATTTATCTCTTCGTTCTTGGCGCGGAGTATAGCGGCTTCTTTTTCCTTTTGCTCGGTTTCAAATTCGCTTTTAGCGCGAGCAAGGGCTTTGGTTTTGGTTTCATCAAAAACATCTTTCAGCAAAGTGGTGTACTTGCGGTTATAGTCAAGCGCGTCTTTATAGTTGCCTTCCTTCTCCAGAAATTCCGATATCAGTTTATAGATATTAGTCAGCTCCCGTTTGTTATCCAGCTTGGCAAACATCTGTTCGGCTTCCAACAATCCACCAATACCTTCCTGCCTTTTGCCAATAGCAAACAGCACTTCGCTCATGCTTACCTTCACCATGGCGCTTTCATAAATCATTTCGTTGGTCTGATAATAGTGCGATGCATCGTGTAGATATCCAAACGCCTTTTCAGTTTCCTGAATGCGGAGGTGAAGAATACCGAGGTTAGCTTTGGTAAGGGCCAGACTGTAATCATCGTTCAGGCTGGTATCCAGTTCAAGCGCCTTATACATTAACTCAATAGCCTTTGTGTTTTCGTTTTTGTTTTCAAGCACTGAAGCATAAGCCGCATAGCTCTTCGACAACTTGAATTTGTTGCCCATCTCTTTATAAATGCGGATGGCATTCTCTAAATATTCTTCAGTTCCAATATTTAATTCAGATGTACTTAAAAGCAAGGCTACATTATAATAGAACGAAGCCAGGAACCCTTTCTCGCGTTCCTCAAGTTCCGTTTCGGGTTTCCCTTCCAGTTCTTTCAACCCGCTCATATAAGCCTGCTGTGCCGAAAATACCTCTCCCTGCATGTGATACGAATTGCCAAGGGTCATATACAACTTGTAGGCCGTTCCGTTCAACGTAGCAGTATCGGTAGTATTCAATATTTCGCGGCATAGCGCAATAGATTTATCGTAGTCGTTAGCAACCAGACAGCTGTAAAAAGCCATTACATATTTAGCCTTAATTACTTGGTGAGGGTCGTTGCTTTCCGTGGCCAGTTGCATAATTTGCTGCGCCAGGGGCAGGGCATCGGGACTTCTGCGATCTACCAGCTGCTCAGCCTTTTGAATCAGATTATCGAAGTCGTCATATTTATCTGCCTGTGTAATCATCAACCTGTTGCTTGTATTTCTTTACTGTTTTTCCTGAACTTAATTTTTCGGTTGTCGTAAGATATTGTAAGGGATTTGTTTTTAAAAAGCCCGAATTGTTAACCTACAGCACCTACTTATGAATAGATTCTTACGCTTCTTGTTACTTTTTGTTTCGGTTACCGCAATAACCTCAACGAAGGCAAACACATCACTGGGTATGAACTACCAGGCTATTGTTCGTGATGCAGCAGGCACAGCAGCAGCCAACCAAAATATTAGTTTGCGTTTCAGCATTCGCGATGGTTCCGCAACAGGGACTATTATGTATCGTGAAACCGATACCGTTCCTGCCAACCAGTTCGGATTGATAACTGTTGTAGTGGGCGGTGGTAATGCCATTCAGGGCAACTTCAGCGGCATTTCGTGGGCTACAGGGCCTAAGTTCATGCAGGTTGAAGTAGATATAACCGGGGGAAACAATTATACCGACATGGGAACCACCCAGTTGATGAGTGTACCTTTTGCCATGTATGCCGAAACATCGGGCAGTAGTCTTCCCGGCCCGGCAGGACCTGCGGGAGCAACCGGAGCCGCAGGAACCCAAGGTGTTGCCGGAGTAGATGGTAACGATGGAGCTACCGGACCGCAAGGGCCTCAGGGAACCCAGGGAGTAGATGGTGCCGCAGGCGCTACAGGTCCTCAAGGTCTTCAAGGTATTCAGGGTATCCCTGGAATAGATGGGCTTATAGGAGCCACAGGCCCTCAAGGGTTGCAAGGTGTTAACGGAGTAGATGGTAACGATGGAGCTACCGGGCCGCAAGGTACGCAGGGGGTAGATGGTGCCGCAGGTGCTACTGGGCCGCAAGGACTTCAGGGTTTGCCGGGTATTACGGGAGCAGACGGAGCCCAGGGTGAAGAAGGCCCTCAAGGTGAACAAGGTATTCAAGGTATGCCGGGAATTCAGGGTATTACCGGAGCGCAAGGCTCTCCGGGTATTCAGGGAAACCCGGGAGTTCAAGGCTTACAAGGGGTTACAGGTATTCAGGGGCCGGCAGGTGCCACAGCACCTATAGATTCAATTGCAATAAGAACCAGTGCAGACGATATTTACTTTAATAATCCCGGAAACGTTGGTATAAAAACCACTGCTCCTCAGGCTGCATTAGAAGTAAATGGTTTTACAAAACTGGGAAGCGATTCTCCTAAAATTAAAGTTAAGAAATTCACGGGGACGACATCTGCCTCTGCAGGAGGTTCAACCAGCGTTGCAATACCTACTTCGAAAATCTTAAGCATCTATGTGATGGTATATGATGGAGCGGGAAGAGCAGTTCAGTCCTCCTCTACACTTTCAGGATATGAGTACACTTATTCTATTATGACTAACTCGGTTGAAATACAAACCTCTCTTTTAAATTCGGGTAATGTACTTTCAAAATCATTTGCAGTAACAATAGTTTACGAAGAGTAAACTCCTTCTTTATAGATATTGCCACAGATTCACGGATTAAAAATTCATTTTTGCATGAATGAAATCAGTGAATCTGTGGCTTCTGTTTTTATCGTTATTCATCATTTCACTTTCGCAAGCGCAAGATTCCACCTCCACCAACCTTCAGAAGAAACCGGGCTTTCTTGATTACTCCGCATCCCTCAACAAAAAGCGTCTTGTCGGTGTTTCGGTAGGCGGTGTTGGAATATATACAGGAATAATAGCCGGGGTTGGAGCCGCCTGGTATGGCAAAGACAAACTGAGCAAATTCCATTGGTTTGAAGATGCTACTGAATGGAAGCAGGTAGACAAGGGTGGACATTTCTTTGCACCTTATTTTGTTACTACCTGGAGCTACCACATGCTGCGCTGGAGCGGAATGAAAAACACCCCCGCGGCATTAGTAGCAGGTGCTTTTGGTTTTGTAAGCATGTCGGCCATGGAAATTCCCGATGGCTTGCACCCCAAATACGGAGCCAGCTGGAGCGACCTTGTTTTCAACTTTGCCGGGGCCGCCTTTGCTACCACACAGTTTTTGGTTTGGAAAGAACAGCGCATACTCACCAAGTATTCCTTTCATATAGTGGATTACCCAAAAGGCGAGTTGCGCGATCGCGCCAATGCTTTATATGGAAGCAACTTTGGCGAGCGCATTCTGAAAGATTACAATGGCGCTACTATGTGGCTTTCGTTTAACCTCTACTCATTCAATCATAAAATAAAACCACAATGGCTAAATATTGCTTTCGGTTATGCCGCAGGAAACCTATATGGCGGCTTCGAAAACAAATGGACCGATAAGAACGGGGTGTATCATGATCGAAGTGATTTAAAGCAATACAGAAGGTTCTTTATTTCGATAGACGCAGATTATACCAAATTCAAAACGCGCTCAAAAGCCGGCAAAATGATTTTGGGCATTTTAAATATTGTAAAACTCCCAATGCCGGCTTTAGAATTTAATACACTTGGGCAAGTTGTTTTTCATCCCATGTATTTTCTAAATCTTGAGGTGCCGGTTTACTTTAAAAAGTAGGAATCATTTCTGAGCTATTATCAGATAGTGGTCGAAGAAAAATTCCTTCTTCAGTAGCTCCGTTTTCAAAACCTTCATTCCTCTCTTTTCAAGAAATAGTTTGTATTCCGCCAAATCATATTGATGCGGGTGAAGAAAATCACCGGGTAGCAAACGGAATAAATATTTAAACAAGGAGAGGTTGTGGGCATCTATGGAAAGTATAACCGAACCTCCATCGGCACAAAGCTCTTCCAGTTTATCAAAACCCTTTGCAATATCCCTAACATGGTTAATCGCATTCATGCAGAATACTAAATCAAACTTTTCCTTTACGAGGAACTCTTCCATGGTGCTCTGAACAAAAGTGGCATTCGAGTAATCTACTTTTCGGAAGAATGAAGTTTGCTTTTCATAAACATCAATCAATGGGTCAACGCAAGTAACCTTGTTTACAGGAAAGGCAATAAAAATTCCCGCAGGCCCGCAGCCAAGGTCGCAAACAGTTTTTGAGGAGTCAACTTCGGTTAGCTCTGATACCTTATTAAGGATAGCTTTCCAATAGTTCTTCTTCCAGGTTAAATACTCTTCTTTGCTTTTATCACTCAAATAGTTCTTCCACCATTTCAGTTCTAACCATTGAGCCAGCTTCCATCTAAACACCATCGAAGATTTTTTCCACAAATGCTAAACTAAACTTCGTCCATTAAATTAAACGTCTATTTTCGCCAACGGCTGCATGCTGCTTCATCGTTCTTTGTAAACAAGGAAAGGAAAGTCCGGACAATACAGGGCACTGCACCACCTAACGGGTGGCATTTCGGGAAACCGGAAGCGAGATAGTGCCGCAGAAAATGACCGCCCCGACTTGTCGGGGTAAGGGTGAAAATGTGAGGTAAGAGCTCACGGTTAACTGTAGTAATACGGTTAGCGGGTAAACCTTGCAGATTGAAAGCCTACGTATATCCGTGCTTGAGCGCGGCTCGCGCGATACGGAGGGGTTGGGCGTAACAGGTTCCGTGTGAACGGAATCGCAGATAAATGATGAGGATCCCGAAGAAATTCGGGAAACAGAATCCGGCTTACAGGCATGTGGCTTTTTTGAAAATTGATAAATGATTATTTGCGACACACTTAATCTTATCACCATATTTTGTTTTTACCATTAACGCTTAACAATTAACTTTTTACCCATGGCAAACATTCTCATCGCAGATGACGAAAAGAGCATCCGCAAAACACTGCGCGAAATTCTCGAATACGAAAGCTACAAAGTAGATGAAGCAGTTGACGGAGCGCAGGCTTTTGAAATGCTGAGAGATGGCGACTACGATTGTGCGTTGCTTGATATTAAGATGCCGAAGATGGATGGGCTTGAAGTGCTCACGAAACTTCAAGGCACAGACTGTGATACTCCAATTATTATGATTTCCGGTCACGGAACGGTTGAGAATGCAGTGGAAGCAACTAAAAAGGGTGCTTTTGACTTTATCAATAAACCACCGGATCTGAATCGTTTGCTCATTACGGTTCGTAATGCCTTCGAGAAATCGAATTTGGTTACCGAAACCAAAGTGCTGAAAAGGAAAGTTGGTAAGACACGCGAAATAATTGGCGATTCACCCGCCATCCACAAGATTAAAGAAACCATCGATCGTGTAGCTCCAACTGAAGCAAGAATTTTAATTACAGGAGATAATGGTACTGGCAAAGAGTTGGTCGCTCGCTGGATTCATGAAAAAAGTAATCGTATCAATGGTCCGCTTATCGAAGTGAACTGCGCAGCCATTCCTACTGAGCTGATAGAAAGCGAATTGTTCGGCCATGAAAAGGGGGCGTTTACTTCTGCCATCAAACAACGTATTGGAAAGTTTGAGCAGGCGAACGGAGGAACTCTCTTTCTTGATGAGATTGGTGATATGAGTTTATCTGCTCAGGCAAAAGTTTTGCGCGCGTTGCAGGAAGGTAGAATTACACGGGTTGGAGGAGATAAGGATATTGCAGTAGA
The DNA here is from genome assembly GCA_040387015.1 of Bacteroidota bacterium. GTDB lineage: Bacteria > Bacteroidota > Bacteroidia > Chitinophagales > LD1 > Bog-950. The sequence goes on along the minus strand of JAZKEP010000064.1, from coordinate 26,296 downwards.
TGTTCGTGTAATTGCCGCTACCAACAAAGATTTATTGAAAGAAACCGAAGAAAATAGATTCCGTATTGACTTGTATCATCGTATTGGCGTTATCTTGATTCATGTTCCTTCCTTAAACGAAAGAACAGATGATGTTCCTTTATTGGCAGATAAATTCGTAAAAGAGATTTGTGAGGACTACGGAATTCCCAAAAAGGTAATTACACCTAAAGCTCTTGAAGAACTAAAAACAATGAATTGGGAAGGAAACATCCGCGAGCTACGAAATGTAATTGAACGTTTAGTTATCCTTGCGGATCATAAGATAACAGAAGTAGAGGTCAGGAGTTTTGTAACAAATACTCAGGCAAAAGATACTCCTACAGATTTGTTTGAGCAGTTTGATAAGTTCCAGGACTTCAAGGAACACATCGAAAAACTTTTCATTGAACATAAGCTCAAAAAATTCGGTTGGAATGTTTCCAAAACTGCCGAGGTGCTCGATATTCAGCGAAGCCACCTATACAACAAGATTGAGAAATACGATCTTCGAAGACAATAATTTTTCATGAAGACAGCATTGGTTCTTGGTGCCGGTGGATTTATTGGCAGTCATTTAGTTAAGCGATTAAAGCGCGATGGTTTTCAGGTTCGGGGGGTTGATTTAAAGTATCCGGATTTTGGTAAAACAGAAGCAGATCAATTTGTGGTTGGCGATTTGCGCGATCAGAATTTTTGTAAATCAATTCTCAATAAATCATTTAATCAGGTTTACCAACTGGCTGCTGACATGGGTGGAGCCGGATATATCTTTACCGGAGAACACGATGCGGATGTAATGCATAATTCTGCGCAAATCAATTTAAACGTTGCACAGCTCTGCGCAGAACAAAAAGTTGACCGTGTGTTTTATTCTTCTTCTGCCTGCATGTATCCGGAGTATAATCAAGCGGATCCCGATAACCCTAAGTGCAGTGAAGACTCAGCATATCCTGCCCAACCCGATAGTGAGTATGGTTGGGAGAAATTATTCAGTGAACGTTTGTTTTTGAGTTATGCGAGAAACTACGGTTTGAAAGTTCGTATTGCACGCTTTCATAACATATATGGACCTGAAGGTACCTGGCAGGGCGGAAAAGAAAAGGCCCCGGCTGCTTTATGCCGTAAAGTAGCCGAAGTAAAAGATGGAGGAATAATTGAAGTATGGGGCGATGGTAAGCAAACACGTTCATTTCTTTTTATAGATGAATGCATTGACGGTGTAAGAAAATTGATTGAGAGTGATGTTGATGAGCCGGTAAATATGGGTTCCGAAGAAATGATCTCCATTAATAATCTGGCAAAGATGGTAACAGAAATTTCAGGTAAAAATATCGCTGTCAAAAATATTCCCGGACCAACCGGTGTGCGCGGACGAAATTCCGACAACAAATTGATTCAGCAAAAGCTTGGATGGTCACCCAACTATCCACTTCGGAAAGGAATGGAAACCACCTACAAATGGATTGAGGAGCGGGTTAAGGAAAACTCTTTAGTAAAGTCCTAAAACAAAAAAGTCCCTGGAAGGGACTTTTTGCGGACCGGACGGGACTATTTTAACCTACACTCAAACCTTTATGCAGAAAGCATTTTGGGTATTTGTAATCATTTTAAGTATCAATATGGTATCAAATAATTCTTCCCTTTATGGAGTGAATGGGGTGCTTGTTGGGGCTTTAAAAATTGACAGAAAAATGGCGGCACTGCCTGCCCTTGCGTGGATGGGTGGGTATAACAGAGTGGTTTTTTGTATTAGCAGTTATCGCAGCATTCTTTTTTGCCTCCGGTTAAAACGGGTGGTGGAGGGCTGTGGTGTGGCT
>JAZKEP010000064.1:11508-24448 GCA_040387015.1 Bacteroidota bacterium | reverse complement strand
CACATCAGCAGCAATGGCAAAAACCAAATTACTGAAGCCCAGAAAAGCAAGGGTTATGAAAAGTAATTTAATGCCGATTGCCCCTGCGGTGTTGAATTTGATAGTGGTTAAAGTTCTTTTGCTTAAACGAATGAGGAACGGAATGAGTGAGAGCTTATCGTTCATCAGTGCAATGTTTGCGGTTTCTATTGCGCTATCGCTTCCGGCTGCTCCCATTGCAATGCCTACTGTTGACTGAGCGAGTGCGGGGGAATCGTTTACTCCGTCCCCTACCATTGCTACTGTGCCGTATTGTGTGAGGAGTTCTTTTATTTTGTCGGATTTGTTTTCGGGGAGCAAGCCACCAAATACTTTTTTGATGCCTACCTGCTCTGCTACATAGTGAGCGGCTTTTTCATTGTCACCTGTCAGCATTATTGGCTCTATGTTGAGCGTTTCTATTTCTTTTAGTGCTGCTGCGCTATCGGGTTTTATTTCGTCCATTAAACCAATGATACCTGCTACTCCTTTGCCAAAACTTATTACCACACTGGTTTTTCCCTGTGCTGAAAGCTGCGCTACCATTTTTTCCGCTTCTGCTTCTACGGGTTGATGTTCTTTGATGAACTCCAATTTGCCTACATAGATTGTTTCGTCCTCACACACTAAGCATTTTGCGATTGCGCCTTTGCCCATGATGCTTTTGAATTTTTCTACTGCGTGTGGTTCAAAACCTTCCCGTTTACATTCTGCAATTATTGCTTCTGCCAATGGGTGTTCGGAAAAAACTTCTGCGCCTGAAGCACAAGCCAGCAATTCTTCTTTTGATGTGCCGTTGAGCGGAATTACATCGCTTACGATTGGTTTGCCGAATGTGATGGTGCGTGTTTTGTCTAAGGCAATGGCTTTTATTGTTGCTAATGCTTCTAAGTATTTACCTCCTTTTACTAATGCGCCCTTTGAAGATGCATTGCCAATGGCCGCATAAATTGCCACGGGAGTTGAGATTACCAAAGCACAAGGGCAAGCGATTACCAAAAGGGTAATTGCCTGATTCAGCCATTTTTCCAGAGGGAGATGCAAAATGAAAACGGGAACTACAAAAATCAACAGGGATAGAAAAATGATGGAGGGTGTATAGTATTTGGAAAATTGCTGAATAAAGTTTTGTGTATTGGATTTGTTGGCATTAGCTTCGAAAGTGAGGCGAATTATTTTTGAGAAAGTTGTATCAACAGAAAGTTTTGTGGTTTCGATTTCGATAAAGCCGTTTTTGTTGAGTGTTCCGGCAAATACATTGTCGCCTTTGTGTTTGTCTTTGGGAATGGGTTCACCTGTAATGGTAGCTTCATCAATGGTAGTTTCACCGGAGGTGATTTTTCCATCAAGGGGAACTAAGTCACCGGGTTTGATCTGGATTATGGACCCTACCTGAATTTTGTCAATGGGAACTTCTGCATTGGTGGCTTTTACGAAAGCAGTTTTCGGAGATTTGGAAACAAGTTCATCAAGTGCGGATTTGCTGTTTTCAATTCCTATATCTTCTAATCTTTCACCTAAAACATACAATACAATTACTACTGCTGCTTCGGGATATTCGCCTAAATAGAAAGCACCTATAACAGCAATGAGCATGAGTAAACTGATGCTACTGAAATTGAGTTTCACCAATGCCTTTAGCCCGTTCCAAATAACAGGATAGCCAATGCCGATAATGAAAGCGGCAAACACAAACGGGGCATAAGGCATTGGAATGTGAATGCCGAGAATAGAGAGGACTTCTAAGGCAACTACAATTAGGATTGCAAAAAGAAGAAAGAGAAATTTTTTATCGTGGAGGGGTAGTTTCATTACAGTTGATTGATGAGCATTTGAAAATAGAAAGTTGTTTTTTAGTGATGATGTTCTCCCTCACCTTTGGTTAATTGGCTGAGTAAATAGTAAGCACCTTTCACTACTATTTTGCTGTCAGCAGCAATTTTTTCAAGCGGTGTAATTTCAGTAAAGCCCATGTCGGATGTTCCGGTTGTAACCTGCACTTGTTTGTATGTGTTTGGTTCGTGTTCCATATAAATAAAATGTTCGTTGCCGTTGCTTACAATGGCTTCGGAAGGTAAGCACATTACTTTGTTTTCATCGGTTTCAATTCGTGCATCTACATACATTCCTGAAAGAAGCTGGTCGTCTGTTCCGTGAATCTCTGCATGTGCAATTACTGCCTGTTGCCCGTTTTCAAATGCTTTGTTGATACTGAAAATTTTAGCGGTGTGCGCGTGGTGCGGGTCGTTAATGATGCTAAAGGAAATTAGTTGCCCTACTTTCACTTTTGCTACATCCTGCTCGTAAACGGTGAGGTCAATGTGGAGGGCGTGGTTATCTACTATTTCAAACAACTGCTTATTGGGTTCGACAAACTTGCCAATATTTACGTCCATGCTTTTCAGATTTCCACTGATAGGCGCAATGATGGTGAAAGTAGATTTTACTGTTGCGGCTGTAAGTGTTTCGGGATTGAGATTGAACAAACGAAGTTTTTCACTCAACACTTTGTGTTTACCCAGCGAAGTGTTGTAATCGGCTTCGGTTTGCTGAAATGTTTTGGTGGCGTTAATGTTGTCTTTCTGTAATTCCTTTTGACGGTTGTATTCTGCTGCGGCAAATGTGAGGTGCGCTTTGTTCTCTAAAAATTCCTGTTGCAGTTGCAGAAAGTCGGTGTTCTCTAAAGAAGCAAGGACTTGTCCTTTACTTACCAACTGACCTTCGCGCACGGGAATATTTTTAATAATGCCCCCCATCAAAACACTGACTTGAGCGAAGTTTTGCGGAGGCAATTCGAGCCTGCCGTTTACTTTGAGCGTAGATTTCAGATTGCGGTAACTGATGGAATCGGTTTCTAAACAGATGGCTTTGATTTGTTCGGCTGTCATTTGCACTTCACTACCTGCTTCTTCGTGGTGTTCTTCTTTGGCGGCTTCCTCCTTTGCAGCAGTGTTACAAGCGGAAAAGAAAAATACAGATGCACAAAGCAGTATGATGTATTGAATTTTATTTTTTGAGTTCATGTTTCAGAATTTATTTGTTGAGTAAGAAATTGAGTTCGATAATACTTTGGTTGAAATCACGCAGCGCGGCAAGCGATGCGGTTTGAATTTCAAAAGCCCGCCTGGTGCTTTGCAGATATTCTACATAACCAATATCACCCGATTGGTAACTACGCGAAGCGGAGTTGCGAAGCGAATTAGCTAATTGCAAACCTTCAGAGCTGTAATAATTAACTGCCAACTGCTGTTTGTTGAATTGCTGAATGGCTTGCGTGTATGCAGAAGTGAGCTGGATTTGTGTTTGCTGCACATTGCTTTCTGAAATTTTATTTTGGAGCAATGCGGCTTTTACTCTTGCACTCTGACCTGTTTTAAAAAGCGGCAGTTGTGTTCCTACGGACCAACCGTGAAAGGAATAAACTTTATCTAAACTCTGATTGAAATAGCCGAACTGAAGAGGCGGAGCCCATTTTGCTTTCTCCAATTTCCATTCTGCCCTGCTTACATTCAGTTGTTGCGTTTGATATTGCAGATACGGATTTGAGCGAAGCGAAGAAGTATCAAGCACAGGGGGCAATGGCAAGGGAGTTAGATTTTGTTCTTCTACTGTAATTGCATTTGCGCTACCTGTCCACAACTGCAAAACAGCCATAGCCGATTTTACATCGGCTTCGGCTTGTGCTTTTTCTAATTGCAGTTGTTTTGATTCTGCCTGTGCTGAAATGTTTTCAAGTGCGTTGCTTTCTCCAACCTTAAATTTTTTATTGGCGTAAGAAGCGAAATCGGTGTAGAAAGAATCTAACTGTGAAAGCAGTTTGAGTTTTGCATTGGCATATAAAAGTTGTTCGTAAGCGAAGCGCACGTTTCTTATTACATCGCTCTTAGTCAGGCTCACCCCTTGTTCTGCCAAAGCAATTTTCTGATTAGCCAATTTGCTTTGCTGTGCAATTACATTCGGAAACGGGATGCCTGTTTGTGCGCTTATGTTATAGTCAATCAGTTTGCTGTTGATTTGTCCTCCCTGATAATTGATACTGAGCGGGTCGAGTGTGAATGAATTTTTCTTCAATGTTTTCTGTTGTTCAAGATTTAGTGAAGCAGATTTGAGCGATGGATAATTTTTCAACGCCAACTCAACTGCTTTATCTCTTGTGAGAACTTCGGTTTGTGCTGAAACAGAAATTGAAGAAACTATAAGCAACAAAACCATTGCAACGGATGCGCCTTTCATTTTTATTTTTTTGGTGAACAATGAAAAGAGAACAGGAAGAACGAAAAGAGTAAGAAGCGTTGAGGTAATCAAACCCCCAATTACTACTGTTGCTAATGGTTTTTGCACTTCGCTTCCTTCGCTGTTGCTTAATGCCATTGGTAAAAAGCCAAGCGATGCTACGGCTGCTGTTGCTAATACGGGGCGCAAACGAGCGGCTGTGCCTTTGAGAATTATTTGTGTGATGTCTGTTTCACCTTCTTCAGCTAATCGTTTGAAATAAGAAATGAGAACAATGCCGTTTAATACTGCAACACCAAACAAGGCAATGAAGCCAACACCTGCACTGATAGAGAAATTCATGCCGCGCAAGTAAAGCGCGAGAACTCCACCAACGGCAGCTAAAGGTATGGCGGAGAAAATGAGTAAGGCATCTTTGAAGGAACGGAAAGTAAAAAAGAGTAAAACAAAAATGAGCAACAACGCTACCGGCACGGCAATTACCAATCGTGCTTTTGCTTCCTGTAAGTTTTGGAATGTGCCACCGTATTCGATGTAGTAACCAGCGGGGAGTTTCAAGTTTTTATCAAGCGTAGCGGCAATGTCGGTTGCCACGCTTTGAATGTCGCGTCCGCGCACATTGGTTTCAATTACAATTCTGCGTTCACTGTTTTCGCGGCTTACCTGTGCGGGTGCTGTGGTGAAAGAAACATCAGCCACTTGTGCAATCGGTATTTGTGAACCGTTGGGAAGCGGAATGAAAATATTTTTCACTTTCTCAATGTCTGCATCGCGGTAATTAGCAAGGCGCACTACTAAGTCAAAACGCTTTTCTCCCTCGTAAATGATTCCCGCTTTGCCACCAGCCAAAGCTGTATTCAGCACTTTGTTTACATCATCAATGTTCAAACCGTATTGTGCAATTCTGTCGCGGTTGTATTTTACCACCAACTGCGGCATACCCGTAACCTGTTCTACTTTTACATCCACTGCACCATTTACTGAACCCAATAGTTTTTTCACTTCATTGGCTTTGGTAAAGAGCATATCTAAATTTTCTCCGTAAATTTTGATAGCGATGTCGCTTTTTACTCCTGCAATCAATTCATTGAATCGCATTTGAATCGGCTGTTCAAAAGAAAGGTTGACACCGGGAACCACACTCATTTTTTCATTCATTTTCTCTGCTAATTCTTCGCGGGCATGGGCGGTTGTCCATTCATCCTTTTCTTTCAGCACTACAATTAAATCAGCACTTTCAATAGGCATAGGGTCGGTTGGAATTTCGCTTGTGCCTATTTTTGAAACTACTTCTACTACTTCTGGAAATGTCATGAGAATTTTTTCCAGTTTCGTTCCTACTTCTATTGTTTGTTTCAAACTGCTTCCCTGACGAATGGTGTAATTGATTGCCATGTCGCCTTCATCTAATTCGGGAATGAACTCACCACCCATAGAATTGAATAAGAAACCGATTGCGACTAACAGCAATAAAGAAACTGCTACTACTGTTTTTTTGAAGTGTAATGTTTTTTCAAGTAGCGGTGTGTAGATTTTTTGCAAGCGGTGAATGATGCGGTCGCTGAAAGTATCTTCGGCTTTAATTCTCTTAGAAAGAAAGAGGGAACTCATGAGCGGAACGTAAGTGAGCGAAAGAAGTAATGCGCCTACAATGGCGAAACTTACGGTGAACGCCATTGGCTTAAACATTTTGCCTTCGATACCTACCAATGCAAAAATGGGGACGTAAACAATGAGAATAATGAGTTGACCGAAAACAGCACTACTCATAATTTTGGAGGAGGAAGAAATTACTTCTTCATCCATTGTTTCCTGAGTGATGGTGGCGTTGCGGTATTTTTCGTGCAACAAAAACATCATGCTCTCTACAATAATTACTGCACCGTCCACAATCAAACCAAAGTCGAGCGCACCCATGCTCATTAAGTTTGCACTTTGACCAAACAGATTCATCATTGAAACTGCAAACAGCATTGAAAGCGGAATCATGCTTGCAACAATTAAACCTGCTCTCCAATTACCCAGCACTAAAACAAGAATGAAAATGACAATGAGCGCACCGAGCAAAAGATTTTCTTCTACTGTGCCGATGGTTTTACCAATGAGTTTACTGCGGTCAACAAAAACATCAATGCTTACACCGGCAGGTAGTGTTTTGCTGATTTGTGCAATGCGTTCTTTTACCCTCTTAATTACTTCCACACTGTTTTCGCCTTTCATCATCAGCACTACTGCACCAACGGTTTCACCTTTCCCGTTGCGTGTCATAGCACCATAGCGCGGAGCAAAACCGAATTTTACTTCTGCTACATCGCGGATATAAACGGGCATTCCGCGCTGTGTTTTGATAACCACATTTTCGAGGTCACGCAAAGAAGTAGCCAAGCCTTCGCCACGGATGAAATAAAGGTTTGCCTCTTTTTCAATGTAGCTGCCGCCTGTATTCGCATTGTTGTGTTCAATAGCACTGAATACTTCGAGCAACGAAATATTCATTGCGAGTAATCTTTTCGGGTCAACGGAGATTTCGTATTGCTTTAATTTGCCGCCAAAACTGCTGACCTCCACTACACCAGACACACCTAACAACTGTCGTTTCACAATCCAATCCTGAATTGTCCGCAATTCCATTTCATCATATTGCGAAGTGTGTGCGCTGTCAACTGCTAATGTGTATTGAAAGATTTCACCTAAACCTGTTGTTGGGGGAACCATTGTGGGGGTTCCATAGCTTGTTGGAATTTCTTCACTCGCTTCCTTCATGCGCTCGGCAATGAGTTGCCTTGCATGATAGATTGGCACATTGTCTTTAAACACCACTGTAATTACTGAAAGCCCACTGCGTGAAGTGCTTCGCAACTCCACAAGTCCCGGCACGTTTTTCAATTTCATTTCGAGCGGAAATGTGATGAACTGCTCTACCTCTTGGGTTGCAAGGTTTGGAGCATTGGTAATTACCTGCACCTGATTGTTGGTTACATCGGGCAAGGCATCAATAGAAAGTTGTGTGAGGGAAAATATTCCGAAGCAAGAGAAAATCAACAGGAACAAACCTGTGAGTAATTTATTGCGAACGGAAAACTGTATGATGTCATTTATCATTTTGCTTTGTTGAAATGGTTAATCAGAAAACGAACGAATGCAGCGATAGCAACTATCGCAGATTCATTAAAAAGGAAAAGAGAAGGTGATTAACCGAGTTTAGGAGGCTGCCAAATTGCAGCAGAGGCAGAAGAGAAAAACTTTTCGGTATAGAAAGAGAAGTTTGAAGAAGCAATGAAGGGAGAAAGTGTTGCCTCCGAAAAAGAAGTGAGTGCAACAAAGCCCTGACAGCAGGAACAAATGCAAAAGGGAGAGCAAATGTCGTTATGGTCTTGGTGATGGTCTTCTGCCTGGGCAGAAGTAATTACTGCATTCTTTGAGCCCTCATGCACATCGTTACACGGCATTACTGAAATGCTAAGTGTGTAGAAGGCAAATAGGAGGCAGAAGAATTTCATTAGTGCGAAGGTATGAAAAGAGAATTGAATTAGAGAAAGGGAGGAGTTTTAAAGGTCTAAAATTGAAAATGAATATCGGATTTAAACAGAGGAATTATTTGAGGCTGGCGGTTCAATGAATGCGTTTGCTTCACCTTCTGCAATGGGTTTTGGCTGCTTAGCATCGAATAATTTTTGAAGATTAGCCTCCGGCACAAAGTGTTTTGCAAAAACAATATTCTCTTCTATTCGGGTTGTGTCTTTAATGAAAATCAACTCAAAGCCCGAAAGGGTATCACTGAAACTTAATTGGGCACCCAATTTTGCTTTTTTAGAAGCATGGTAAACTGAACTGTATGTTTCTTTGCCCTTTTCGAACAACGTTGAATAGAAATGGAAAAACGGATTCTCGCATTTGTATAAAAGCAGTTTAAGACCTGTGTAGTAACTTTCAAAGGAACGAAGGTCTTTGAATCGGGGTTTGATACAATGGACTAAAAAACCACCCCGTATTCTTTTAGCTGCATCAAGAAAGGAAATCATTGAAATAATATAGTCGAGCCGTTCCGGGTAAGAAGTGATGTTTTGCATACAACTAAGGAGAACGCCACTAAGTAGGTCTTCACTTTTCCAATTTGACTTTGTGATTAAGCAATACAGCATTTGCTGAGAGTAATTTCTTACACGGTTATTTTGAGCATAAGTAAGAGCGATGAATTTGTAGTAGATTTTCTTTTCATCAGCAAGTGAAGAGGAATCGAAATGAAAACCATTTACCGACCAATCGAGAACTTTAATGAAGATGCGGTTATAGAAGGGAGCCCAACTTGGATTTTCCGCTTCTGCCTTAAATACCTTGTTAGCGAGAAGGTGAATTTCCTCTTTAAACGAAGCGGAATACAGATTTGTGAAGGAGGCAAAAAACAAAAGGTCAGCTTCAATATCATCTAAAAATCTGTTGGTTTCGGATTTGCGCTTGTAATTACGCGCCCATTTACGAAGAGACTTTTGCAAATGGGATTGAAGAGTAATTATAGCTGAACCAGCGGGCATAAAATGTATAAGAGATTGAACAAAGATGCAAAAGTATTCTGCTGAAAAGAGGGCAAAAAAAGAGGAAACCCTTTTAAGGTTTCCTCTACAAGTTTTCTAAAGGAGATAACTATCCGGCTATGCCAATAGACTTGATGTATTCTGTGAATGGAATCACTCTAGCGTTATCAATGTTTTGAGCAGTTGCCTCTAATTCTGTTTGCTCACGCATTTTAAATGGCAGATTATTCTTGGTGTTCTCAAACATTGTGAATTGATCTGTATTGCTTTCCGGCATAACACAATAAAGATTGTATTCGCTTTGGGGCAAACCGTGCTGAACAGAAAACTTATTCAGAGCAAATGCTAGTAGCGCATACTCATTCACATTTCTCTCAATAGCTTTTACTGGTTGAGTAAAGTCCAAAGAGTTACCTACAAGAATGCTTCCATTTTTACAAATGAAATCTACACTGGTATCTGCCACAATACCTTTAACGACATTAGGAGATACGGGATAATGCGTATTTGTTTTTTTGAAAGCCGGTAGCTCAAGTGTCTGCTGAATGTAACGCTTGAACGTATTATGCCTGTTTTCTGTTTTAAGCATTGCTGGAGCATAAAGGTCATCCCCTACAAACTTCTGAAACAGTTCAGCGAAAACTGCACTGTTCATCTCACCTGCAAATGGCTTTGGCACAGTAAACTGAGTTAAGCCGCTGCTGTATTTGTTGAGATAAACAAAATACTCTTTAGAGAAATAATTAAATCTCTCAACCAAGTTGTTTTGATTAGGGCTACTGTTGAACTCTACTACCTTTTGGTCAAATTTCTGGAAGGTTTTGCGCAGACCTGTATTTAGTTCCTTAGGAAGCAATTTGGCAGCATACTCCAACTTCTTTTTAGAAACTGCAAAATGAACCTGATGAGGTGTGATAGCAAATAGCCCAACGCATATCTTTTCCGCAGAAAGACTGTTCGTTTGAACGAAAATGCTTGTTATAAAAGTTTTCACGACCTATTTTATTTTATAGCTACTAATTCAGGTAAAGCTAATTTCTTAATACTATTTATTCTACTATCATCCAACAAGAAGCCCGCCATGTTGTCCTTTAAACCAGCCGACAGAATCCAAGATGGAGGAACTTCTGAAAAAACATCGGCAATAATAGTAACGATTTCGGAGTTACAAAGATACATAAATTCGTCAAAAACCCGTTTGCGCTCGTCCTCCGGTATGAATTTTACAATCTTTTTGAAATAAGGAGTTTGCATTATGTTGCTGTAAACAGATACTGCATGGTTGGGGTCAAAAATCCCCGAACGATCATTTCCGCTGAAAATTAAGGCATGGTCAATGGCTATGAAGGTGTTTGAGTCTTTTTTAAAAAGAATGTTGTAATTGTTCTTTCTGCACCTATCAATATTGTCGGTAAGCATATCAAACAGAGAGATTTTAATAAGGTCAGACGGGTTGCTTAATTTGTTAAAATCGGGTCTGTCCTCCACGGTTTCCAATTCATTTACAATGTCCGTATTTTCTATCTCCCGAGAAGCAAAGCAAACCGAACCAGCCGTTGCTAACTTATTGAACTTAAAATCACCTTCGCTGAATGAATCGGGGTCAATAGTGGCTAATGCTGCCGAAGCATAAGGAATACCGAAATGATGTGCCAGGGCAACGCCAACCATTTCGTTTACTAATAGGTTATACTCGTTCGGCTGAAGAATGTATTTTAGGAACCAACTATTGCCGTCCGGTTTGAGCCTCACCAATAAAGTAAGAAGTTCTTATCTGAGAAAACATAAGCGGCAAAAGTAAAATTGTTGGTATGAATTACCCGAAAACACTATCTGACTACAATTACACTATTGTCTGCATCGTAACGGTAGTTTACGACTTCGCCACTAACAATTAAAGCAAGGGCGTGTTGAATAACAGGCAAGGGAACTATGAACCATTCGCGGGGGGTGTGCCTTTTACCCTTGCTGTCGAAGACATCAAGGTTGAGGCAAGAATTGCCGAAAAAGTTGTGCAACAACTGCTCGAATTTTTGAGTGTTCATGTTGTAGCATTTGAAAGCTGAAACAAGTTTTACCTCTGCCATCAAATAGGTGGGTTCCTGCGTTGCATTTTTAATTCTATCTGCAACCGGAGTAGTTGAGTAGCCGATTTTATACAAATGCTGTATGGTCCGTATTTCTTCTTTTGGGCTTTTGGATTGTAGTATGTAAATGTAGCCTGCTTCTAAATCTTCCTCTTGAATGTTGCCAAACTTTTCAATGAAGTTTTCAGTTACGGTATCAGCATTCACTGAAACTGCTTTGCCATTTGCTAAGAGAGATTTGTATAGTGAGCGATAAAGCATATTTGATTCAGTGGCGTTCTCAAAAACAATTCTTGTTCGACCGTCTTTTCTTACTCTGCTGCCGCTTTTGAACTCCTGCTCCGCTTCTTCGAACTCTACACTTTCCAGATAAAGCAAAACGCCATTGTGAACGTAGAAATCACCAGCGCGTAAATTGTCTTGTTTGAATGTGACTAATTTCCGTTTACCGGATGCAAGGTCTTTCTGCACGTCTTTAAATTTCTGCTCGTATTTGTCAAAGTCAGGGCATGGTTTACGTTGGGCAACAAAATCTGCTTTTGCTCTTTCGTCTTCAGACGGAACGTGCTTTAAATCAAAAAGACCGGCTGCATCATCATCTAACAAACCAAAAGAATCATCACCGAAAATGTCAGCAACGGATTTGATTTCTTTTTTCTCGGAATGCAACAAGTTAAACGTGTCATGTGCTTTGAGCATTTCCATTTTAACGGGGTCTTCTCTCAATCCTTTTAAACGAGAGCAAAGCTGCATTTCCTGAATGCCTCCACCTAACTGAGGTTCGCGCTGGTTCTTTTCATAGAAGGTGTTTATTTCCTCAAAAGAAGCTATCAACCTTTCGTCTGCTGTGCGCGAAGGGGGTGCGGCTGGCTTTACATTGAGCAAGCCAAAAGGGTCGTCTTTAAAAATGTCTTCCAACTTTTTATGTGGTAACATTCTGTTGCTTCCTTTTTTGTTCCTTTAGATAAACTAGCACTTCTGCCATTCTTCTCTCTAAAGGGTCGGTTGAGTTAAGGTCAGGTTCGCGTTTGAAGGTGGCGTAGAACTCTTTGATTTTGTTCCAAACCAAAACTGCCTCTTCCTCCGATACCTGTAAACGTGTTGCTTCTATTGCCTCCTGAATTACTTTTAGAACTCTAGTTGTTACTGATTTGGAAAGAATTTCAAACGCCTTTTGAAAAGGATTGATGCTATCTATCAGGTCAATATGCAAATCATCTATGTTCACGAATTTACCTGCCATGCGGATAAAGCGTTTGTCGTCCACTTCTTTTATTTCTCCGCTTTTTACTACTGAATCAACTACTACATATTGACGCACTTCTTCTATCTCCTGGTCGGTCAAATCAGGATATTTCACCTGAATGATTTTAGGAATAAGAACTTTATTGATTACCTCCGGTTCAACATTGCCAGGCATTGCCCGCAACATGGTATCATCCTGCAAAATGGTTGCTTTTAAATCGTTGAGGTCTGTATCAATAATATCCTGCACTCTTTTTGAACTCGGTGTTTTAAACCCTCTGATTTTTATTTCACCCTTTTTCGCTTTGTCCTCATCTGACAATTTTGTTTTGAATTTGAAATTGGGAGCAAGCACCTGTTCCATCAACAGCGAAGCTGTGATTGCCTTTAGCATATTGTTGACTGCTAATTTTACCTCACCGTCCTGTGCATCAGGTTGAGCAATAAGGTTGGTAAACTGTGCGTGTGTTTTGTTGTTGCTATCGCGTGTTGCTCTACCAATGATTTGGATAATTTCGGTAAGTGAACCTCTGTAACCAACGGTGAGCGCGTGTTCGCAGAATGGCCAGTCAAAGCCTTCTTTTGCCATGCCCAGCGCAATGAGCAAATCCAAATCATCAACAGTTTTGATGTTTCGCAGATAGTCCACTACCTTATCTCTGGTTCTCGGGTCGTCATTCACCAAATCAGCGACTTTGAGAATCTTGCCGTCTTTGTGACGTTTGAGAAAAATTATTCCTGTGGCGGGGTCAACTTTTTTTACCTCGCCAATGCTGTCTAAGATGGTATCAAAATTGACACGATATGCTGGTATTAGTATACTTT
>JAZKEP010000064.1:0-11498 GCA_040387015.1 Bacteroidota bacterium | reverse complement strand
CTAAGATGGTATCAACTTCTTTGTGTTTGTCTTTGGTTGATTCACCGGAGTTGACATTTGGAATGTGGAGGATTGTTTTTTTATCGGTGTCTAAAATTTCCATGATGGCAGAAGTGTATCTACCCTGATAAAAATGGTAGCCAATGCCTAATGATTTAAGATAGGTGTAACCGTTTAGCTGTTCGTAATAGTTGTAAGTAACGTTGGTGAATTTGGCTTCATCTTCGGGGCGAAGCACCGGAACACTGTCGCCACGAAAATAAGAGCCAGTCATGGCGATTATATGAGCGTTTGATTTTTCCATGATACTGCGTAACAGTTCACCCAAACGGCTATCTCCATCGGCTGAAACGTGGTGAAACTCATCAATAGCTAAAAGAGTATTGTTAAATTTCGATTCCTCTAGCTCCTCAAATGCAAAGCGAAGCGTAGCATGGGTGCAGATGAGAATTTTCTCATCGCTATCAAGAAAATTTTTGAACGCCTGCACTTTGCTTTTGCTGCCATCAGAGCCGGGTGTGCAAAGGTTGTATTCGTCTTTTGGTTCCCAATTAGCGAAAAAGCCGAAGGCTTTAAGTTTAGTTTTTGCAAATGAACCTCCGATTGATTTTTCAGGGACCGCTACAATTACCTTTTTGATTCCCTGATTCACCAACTTATCTAAGGCAATAAACATTAAAGCTCTTGACTTACCTGAAGCGGGAGGGGCTTTAAGCAAAATGTATTGAGCATCGCGCACGGTGTATGCTTTCTGTTGCATTTCGCGCATACCCAAACTGTCTATGCTTGAGCTTTGCCCTGTTTGGGCATAGGTAACGTGGACTAAATCAGGCATGAGCTTTCTTTTTCTTTTTTGGATTGGATGCTTGAGACAATTCAAACAAAGTTCCCTTTTCCTTTTGAGCAGCGATCATTTGTTCATAAAGATTAAACAAATATTGCAGCCGTTCTTCATCGGTTGTGAAAGGTTTACTTCTGTAACACCGTTCGACAGCCATATCTAATTCATGATGAGCCATTTTCAAACCCTCTGGCATTTTTTCTGGATCATATAAGTGAGAGAGGGTTTTTTCACTATGCTTCTCTCGCTCTTCTAAAACATGGAAAACATGTCTTTCAAGCTCCTGCTTTTGCGACACGGAAATAGGAGGAAAAGGGAATGTATTATAGCTTAATGCGGATAAGTATCTAATATCCCCTCTTAGCTTTCCAGAAGTTAATCTCACCCAAAGCATATGAAGTTTGGAACTAATTACTGCAAAAACATACGGGTCGGAATCATATATAGCTTGCGCAGAATCAGATATGATATAAGAACTGTCTAAAAATCCAAAAGGAATATATTCTCTACGTGAAGAAGATACCCTGGGAATTACAAGCTGCGACCTCTTACATTGATGAATATATCTAAACCGATGGGGACGGTCAATTAGGCCAGTGGCAACCTCACCACCGCTAACTCTAAATTTTTTAACTGCTTCTAACCTTTCCTTTATCGGTGGGATTTTTGATGCCTTATTTTCTTCTTCATCACTTATCCAAAGGCACCATCTTTCTATCCCATTTATGAATTCTTTAGAACCAATCACTTTCTTTAAGTAATTCCTAGCATTGGGAAAATTGAGAACCAACTTGTTTTTTTCCTCCGGAGTTAATAGAAGATGACCACCATCATAAGGACTATTTCCCGTAATCATCGCAGGTAGGTTAGAAAGCGATGTTAGTTTTTTAGTAATATAAGTATTGCTGCCTGTTGTTAAATATCCATTTATGTTTTGGACTTCGTGACGAACATTTTTACCATATAAATACTTCCTACCGTTGGATACTTTACGCAGTCCTATAATTGAACATGTAACCCCGGCTTTTGCTTTAGCATTATTGGTCCAATTAAAAGGAGCATATGCAAAATAAATTTCGTTACCCATGCTATCTATCAACGGCCATATTTGCTCTACCTGAGAGCCCTCACATAGAGAACTCGTAGTAACAAAGGCGAACTTTGAATCCGGAGTTATGTATCTGGATGCTATCAAAAACCAGCAAGCTATATAATCTAACTCCTTAAAATTTTTGCTGCCTTTAAAAGTTAGTTCTAAATCCTGTTTTTGCAAAGCTGATTGACCTTTGCCGCCCAAATAGGGTGGATTACCCAAGATATATACTTCGCAACCTTGCTTTGGACAAACCTCTTCCCAATTCAAACGAGTTGCATTTCCAATTATAATATTGCCTCCTGCACGTAAAGGCAAAGTTGGATTGGCTGTGCCTAATACCTCTTTGAACTTCATGTTCATTTGGTGCTGTGCTAACCAAAGAGAGAGAATAGCAATTTCGTGTGCGAAGTCGTCTAACTCAATACCATAAAAGTTTGATAATTCAATGCGCGAAAACATTTCGAGTTGAAATTGCGAAGCAAGGGTTAACTGTGCTTTGGGTATTAGTTCTAATTGTTTTGGCTCAAAGCCGGAGACAGCTCTTTGTAATTCTTTAAGCTGTTGCAGAATTTTTATTTCAAGTGCCCGCAATTCCTTGTAAGCAATGATGAGGAAATTGCCACTGCCGCAGGCAGGGTCGAAGATTTTGATTTTGCCAATTCGGTCTAACAAATTAAGCAAACGCTTGGGTTCATATTTCCCCGCTTCCAACTCTTCGGAAAGCTCATCTAAGAAAAGCGGCTTTATCACCTTCATTATGTTCGGAACGCTGGTGTAGTGCATTCCCTTGTCTTAATAACTGCCTGAAACATAGAGCCGAAAATGTCGGGATGAATGTCTTTCCACTGCAAACTTCCGCACTCAATGATTGTTGCGCGACTTTTGTGATTGAAAACGGGAGCATGGTGGCGATGGCGGAACAAGCCACCATTTACATAAGGAAATGCGGTGAGATATGCGGGAAGTTTCTTCCGGTGCTTGTTGTCGGTATTTAAAACTTCAAAGAGCGTGTCAAGGTAAGTGTTGAGGTCGCTGCCGTCTTCCTGAGTATGGCTGGCAATGGCATTAGTGAATTGTGTTTCTTCAAATATGCCTGTGTCCTCCGCAAAAAAACAGAAGAGCAAACGCGAAAGAAAAACATTGAGATTGTGAACTTCTTCTGCTGTGCGGGTGTGATTGTCTTTTTTTATTTCATCAAACAGCTTCGCCATTTTACCGGCAGCTTTAATATCAGCAGGATTTTCGTTTTGGTGCTGTGTTTTCTCCATGCCAGCCAACGGTAAAAAGAAGTCAAAGTGCTTCGGAAGGTCAGAAATGGGGATGTCCAGACCTTCTTTAGTTTTTGTATCAACCGCTAACAGCGATTCGTTATCGGTAACGATAATGAAGCGCGGGGTGTGTTTTAAAGCGCGGTCATTTTTCTTTATGAGTTCAAGGAGTTGGTGAAGGTCTTCACCCCGCACCGATTTAAAAAATAGCTTTTTCTTCCATGCTAATTCACCCTCTATTTTTGAAAGGTTTAAACCGCCTTTCTGCAAACGCTTTACCGTAGCCTTAGGTGTGCCAAATGCCAACAGGAAATTATATATGAAAGCACCCTGCTTATAAGTGGTGATGAATTTTTGCAGGTTGCTTTCTATCTGGACAATGTTCATGTTTCTGTTGGAAGAAATTAAAGAAGGTCGTTTCGCGATTCAAAACTCAATTCAAAAACATGAACAACTTTTTCTTTCGAGTTGTAAATATAAGTGCGTTAAGTTCTTCAATCTTTTTATTTCGTTGCTTATCTATTTGATGTGATTGACAAACTCAACTATACTCTAACTAAAAGTTAGGCAAGGAGTTACCGGAAGCCTCGCTGTAATGGTGAAAACATAAACCTCTCCGGCAAATCTTCACTCTCATATGCATCAACCCCGTGCTTGGTTATGCGAACCAAGTGACAGATGTCATCTGACCTAAATGGCAACACTAAAATGCCGCCAATTCTCAACTGTTTCAGCAAATCCGTTGGTAAATCCGGGACATAGACGGTAACTATAATTTTATCAAATGGCATCCATTCAGGTAAGCCGGTATAACCATCCCCTAAAAAACAGGAAATATTTTTATATTCTAATTGTTGCCTAAGTACATTTTTAGCACTTCGAAAGAGACCTCCAATCCGCTCTACGGTATAAACATCTGCTCCCATTTCACATAGTAAAGCAGCAAGGTATCCACTGCCAGTACCTATTTCAAGTACTTTATCCCTGGGTTGTATCTTTAATGCCTGTGCCTGATAAGCTGCCGTATGAGTACGCGGCATTGTTTGCTCTTTGCCAATAGGTATGGCAACATCTTCATAAATCATATCAAAAGGAAAGCAGCTGTCGTTCGGGAAAAATAAATGCCGGGGAACGGCACGAACCGCACAAAGAACGTTTTCATCGTCAATGGCCCTGCTACGCAAATTTACTGCAAGCTCAATCCGTTTCTCCTCATGATTTAGTGTGTCTGTTTGCATTGTAAGTTTTCAATTACTCAAACGAGTCTCCCAAAAGCCTTTATTACAAATGTAAGTTTTTGACATAGAGATTTTATTTATGTAACTTGAATTTGTTTCGGGTTTTAAGACATGTGTAATTTCATTTTTTATTATGGGATATAGGTTTTCAGACGTAGCTACTATTGATACAGAGGATTGTATTCATTGGAAATTTAAGGAGTGCAGTGTTCAATATCTTGGCAACAACCCACTCATTTCAGACACCAGTGGACAATATGTAACTTTCAACAAGCTGGCATTTATAGAAGCAGAAAAAAATACCAATTGGGATGTTTCTGAAAGAATCCTTTTGAGCCCAACCAGTGCCATGCGCCTTACGCACGTTGCCGGATCAGGGAAGCCAATCACCAGCCAGCCGCAAATATTTTTGCTAAAGATAAAACAGCCTGAAACAAACACTGATATTTTAAAAGAATCACCGGGACATGCACGGACACACATGGACCACTTAATATTCAACGATTATGATACAGTCATGAAGTATGTCCACTATCCTAAGGGCATGTCAGAATGCAGTGTTTGGCAATATTGTAATACCAGATTTGAATTGCTCCATGATTTTGCATGGGCATAACCCCACAACCACCTATTATGATAGCTCCAGAAGAAACCCATTATACAACTGAACGCTTGAAACTGGTTGATGAACTTAAATCTCAAGGCATCAGCGATGATATCTTATACGCGGTTGCACAGGTCCCTCTCCATCTGTTTATAAGAAGAGAAAGTAATTGGCATTTCATCCATCGTCCTTTGTATTCGGCATTGCAAGTGTTTGCATTAAGAGTTAAGCCCGGAGATGTAATACTTGAGAAGGGAACCGGCAGCGGCTACCTATCGGCCTTGCTTTGTGTATTGGGTGCCAAGGTTTACACTATAGAGTACAATCCGTTATTGCATCAACGAGCTGTCAAACTTTTTGGGCAATTGAATTACCCAATTCACTGCTTTACTAAAGACGAATACGGATTTATAGATTTTGCGCCCTATGATAAAATTATAAGTCAACTTGAAGAAAAACCTGATATCCTGGCCAGACGTTTGAAAATAGGCGGGTTTGCAGTTTATACTAATGGGACGAAGCTAATGCGCATAATCAGGTTTGAAGAGAATTCATACCCCGAAGAAATGCTTATGGACATGAAGGTTTGGGAAGAGGAGGGTTAGCGTTTGTTGGTGGACATAGGCGGTCGTTTTGTATTTTTCCTTCCTCAAAACAACAATCCTAAAGATCTCAAACAGTATTTATATTAAAGGAAGTACCAGAGTGATGGAGATGCTTTTTCAGGAATTGTAGAATCCAGTTTAGTGCCTGTATCATTTTGAGTTAACTTAGGCATAGTTTTGTCGGCCGTAAGACCTTTAAATGCAATGAATCCGATGGCCAGTAGAAAAAGTGCAACTCCGAAGATTAACCAATAGTTTAAATCGCTATCATCATCTGCTTGACCGATATGGGGGAAATAGATTTGCTTAATCATGACTTTTGGGTTGTAACCTGAAAAGAATGTAGAAGAATAGTATAAGCGTCAGCAGGGGCACTCACCTTAATAGTTAGTTCTTGACCATCAGCTTTGGTTAGCACATGAGTTTCGCCCTTAAGAACTTCATAAATGCTTATCAATAGTGGAGTTTCAAATAGAGCCAATTTTTTTTGGAGTTCTGAAACTTTGTCAACCAAACCTTTTTCTTTTTCAGTTACTGATACTGCGTTATTGCTGCTTTTGGTCTCTTTGAAATTAAGCAGCCTTAATTCAATTAGGGCACTTAAGGTCATATTTAAAGCAGCGGCTTCTTGCGCAAGTTTTAATTTGAATTCCGGTGTAAGCGTAGTTCCGGCAGTTACTTTGTTTTTGGATAAATTGCCATTTACAGGCTGAGTATATGTAGGGCGACTTTCACCTACTTTGGTTATTTCTTGCATACTTTAAGGATTTGAAAATAAATATCGGCAAAACATCCTGAATAGATTGCGCTTAATGCTAGTTAATGCAGTTTAATGATGCATAGTGTTGGTTTATGATGATTTATTCATGGCTCGCCTATTTTATCAAAAATTAGCCGCACCTGTTTAGGGGTAAGTATTTTTTGACCATGCTTGATGTTAAGGTCTTTGTAATCCGACAACCATCGTTTCAGAGTACGTACGGTAACTCCATATTCAGTAGCAAGGTTCGAAAACGTAGATGTAGCTGCCTTCATGGTTTTTTGTTGATATTGGAAATTAAAATTTTGAAAATTCAGACCCTAACCATAGTAAGGTTGAAATCAAATGAAAAAGTTACTTATAAAAACTCCCCCTTACCCCCACTACTTAATGTTTTGATTTTTTTCCGTCTTTTAAAAACGATACTTTTCTGGGCAACAAAGTCCGAACCTTGAATATAAAGCCAGTGATTTTTCGCCCGTAATCTGCCCCTTAGTTCCGGCTGCCCCTTTAAAAGAGCCTTTTTGTGTTTCAAATGAACTTTCAATGGTATAAGGTTCGAAGTAACCTCGATAAATCCTAGATCGTGTGCCTTTTTTTTCCAGGTGTACGCAGAGTGCAGAGAAATTTTTAGTTTTTGGGCAATTAGAGTATTGGAAACCATATATTTATTTGACGAAGAAGTGGGGCAGGAACTTTGTTTGGGGCGCCACTCTTTTCGCCCGGGTCCCCACCCCTTAATCTTCTGTCTTCTAATTATGTATGATACGACCGAGGCGAGACAAAATGCCTGCAAATCTCGAATGTGGGCATAATCAAACTCAGTAGCTGTTGTTGATTCAATTTTAAAAGCCTCACTTAGATAGCTAATCCCTCGAATAAAATAATATCCGGATTTTGGATTATTTCCGATAAAATTCATTTGAATTAAAGTCTTTAAATTATTGCTGATTGTTCTTCCGCTTTTCCTTCCCAGTATCTCTGCAAGGGCCGGGTATTCAGATTTATGAATTCGCATTTTCCCAGAGCACAAAGATTTTAAAAGTAAATAAAGTTGGAATGGTCTCACGATTTTGCGCTTGAGGACTTGTTCGCAAAGTTGAACTGGTAGTAAAATCGTTTTCATTTATCTAGATTTAAGTTGTAAAAAATCAATCATTGCCTGCTTAATTTTGATGTCCACCGTACATTTATTTTCGGAATTTGCTATATATCGTTCGGGGAATCCTGATCCCTGGAATGAGCCTAGTACAAGCCAGTCCTGATGTGTAAATGTGGATTCATCTGCCTCAACTATATTATAGCTCCTTGTCTTTTCTACCCATATCAAAAAGTATTTATCGTATGCCAATCCCGAATGCTTTTTCCTTGCCCCTACTCTTCCGTGGTACTTTTTCATGCTGTTATTGTGTCCTCCTTCACTTCTCCAGCTAAATATTTCTTCAGCTCAGCTGTAGCATACCTCTTTCTACCATTTTCCTCTTCGGAAGGTGTTATCTTCCCCTCCTGTACAAGTTTCCATAACCGGGAGCGGCAAACTCCTAGATAATTACACGCCTCCCGAGTAGCAAGGAAATCTTTTGACACATTTACCCTGATATGGATGCTGTCAACCTTTTTTTCGATTCTGCTAAGCAGCTCCTTGATATACCCTATTTCGGTTTGATTATTTTGTTTTGTTGGCCTGCCCATTTTATGTTTTTATATTATTGTATAATTTAGTGGTGCCAAAAATACACTTGATAAACAATAAGACAATTGTATATCATTAAAGACAATTAAATTATCCTTAAAGACAATTATGGCTATAGAAAAAAAAATCAAGGCAATAATCTCCGCTAAGGGAATTACCATGAAAAGTTTAATCGAAAAAGTTGGGATGACTCAATCAGGCTTTTACAAAGCACTTGACAAAGAAACGATGCAAATCAAAACCCTAAAAATGGTGGCGAAAGAGCTGGGTGTAACCGTTGGTGAATTACTGGGGGAAGAAGGCAATCAAGTTAATGCAAAATATGAAGCTCTGTTGGTTGAGAATCATGCGATGAAAGAAAAAATTGAAAGTTCTTTGGACCTTATCAAAGCTTATAAGAAGATAATTCAAACATACGAGCAGGCAGATCCAAATCAAGATACCAATTCTTTTAAACCTGACTATGAATACCTGGTTGACATTATAGAAGCCGCTTATAAGAGTAGCTATTTTAGAAAAGTAAAAAAAACAGATAAAAGAAAGTTTCACAATTTGGTAAGAGCAGATCCGAAACCTCTTTATAAGGCACTTGAAAAACTTTATAGCGAGAGTAATGTTGACGAATATGATATTGTCATGGGTGATTTGGGCACTGAGGAGCAAGCAACGGAACTCAAAGGAAAATATGTTTATGCTTACTTTCAGAAGGTAGTGTCCGGATACTAAAGAATATGCCAGTTCTTTATTCCTTTAAGATTCTTTTTTATCCTGTCATTACTTACATGAGCGTATATCATTGTGGTCTCAATTTTGCTATGCTGCAATAATTCTTGAATTATTGTAATGGGTATTCTGTCAAGCAAAAATGACGCAAAGAAATGCCTTCCCACATGATTAGTTAGCAACGTTTTCACTTTGGCTTTGGCCTGTATATCTTTTAACTGGCGATTTGTTACTTGCAGGTTTGCGTGTATATCTTTTTCCGTGCTTTTTTGATCCTTGATGTCACGATACATGTCCGGTATGAAAAAGGGGAGATCATCCTTTCGCCAATATTTTTTTATCAATTGTTCCGGTTTACTGAATTTTCTTCCCTTCACCGGAAAGACATAATGTAGAGGAAGTTTGATGTCTTTTCCTTCCTTCTTCGATTTCATCCTCAACTCCATGCCATCCGTGGTTTCATATATGTGCGTCCTATTCAATACGCTTGCATCTGAAAATCTTAATCCTGTATAGCATTGAATGAGGAATAAATCGCGGGTCCGCTCTAAATGTTTTTCTTTGGTAGTAAATTTTAGATTTTCAATGGCCATCCATTCCTTATCAGTGATTATTTGCCTGATTCTTTTGACTGTGGTAGGTCGTATTTCCTCAAAATGATTTTCCTTTAAATAGCCATGCTTAATGGCCATATTTGCAAATTTACCTATACGTTTGAAGTAATCGTGAACTGTATTCACATCCTTTTTTTCTCCGAAAAGATAATTCATAAACTTCTCAACGAATGAATATTTCAAATCGGAAAATTTTACATCTTTTCCAGCGAATTCTTTCAGCTTATTGATGTGGCGTATTTGCTTTTGAATTGTAGCCGGGCTAAGGTTTTTTTGCGCATTAAGCTGTGATAATCCGAATTCGATGAAACTTGTGAAAAGCGGCTTCTCAAAGCGGGTTTTCAGGTCATCTAAGGTATAGTTCTGAACCTCTCTACTTAGTTCGTATTCGGAATCTATAAGCTGTTGCTTCAATTTACCAATATCATTATTTACGGCTATCCGGTCGGGTTTACCGGTTACTTCACTTCTTGACTGGTTCCATTCTTCAGGCTTTAAGAAGATACCGGTACTGAAATATTTTCTTTGCCCATTCAAATAAGCCTCGATTTGGAGAAGCGCCTTTCCATCGGCATTCAACTTGCCTTTTCGGTTATAAACGAACCGGAAATCTATCTTCTTCTGCACCTTATTGGTAGGATTTACACCAAATATAGCTGGTATCAAAGTGGTATCAAAATTTAGTGAACATTTAAAAACATTCAAAAAACAAAAAGCCCCCTTTTGGGAGGGGGCTTTTGAATGAGTAGACATGTAAAAACACTAAGAAAACATAGTTGGCGGACCGGACGGGACTCGAACCCGCGACCTCATCCGTGACAGGGATGCATTCTAACCAACTGAACTACCGGTCCTTTTTAAAAGGGACGGCAAATATATCCGCTTTTTCATTTTCAGCAAGCACAGCGCTAAAAAATCTTCTATTCCCTTTCCAAAAATTCTATTTTTGATGTCCCTAAAAAGAGAAAAATGACTTTTCTTGATTTTGAAAAACCCATTGAAGAACTCATCGCACAGCTCGATCAGCTGAAGGATAAGGGGGCTGAAGAGCCTACCTCCACAGAAGCGAACGTGGCAGAATTAGAAGAAAAAATAAAACAGAAGAGAAAGGAAATCTATTCTAATCTTTCTGTTTGGCAGCGGATTCAGGTAAGTCGTCATCCCGAAAGACCTTATACCTTATTTTATATGGAGACCCTCTGCGATCAGTTTATTGAACTTTTTGGGGATAGGAATTTTAAGGATGACAAGGCTATTATTGGTGGTTTAGGAAGTATAGCCGGTAAAACCTACATGTTTATTGGCCATCAAAAGGGGATAAACACCAAGATGCGGCAATACCGGAATTTTGGAATGCCGAACCCTGAAGGTTACCGGAAAGCGTTGCGTTTAATGAAGCTGGCGGAGAAATTCAACAAACCGATCGTTACTTTTATTGATACTCCCGGAGCTTACCCCGGTGAGGAAGCAGAACAGCGCGGGCAGGCTGAAGCGATAGCGAGAAATTTAATGCAGATGGCAGCACTTAAAGTGCCGGTGCTTTGCATTGTTATTGGAGAAGGCGCTTCGGGTGGGGCCATTGGTATTGGTGTGGGCGATAAACTGCTAATGCTGGAAAATACCTGGTATTCAGTTATCTCTCCCGAATCATGCTCTTCTATTTTATGGAGAAGCTGGGAGCATAAAGAGAAAGCAGCAGAGGCACTAAAACCAACACCGCAAGACCTGTTAAAGTTTAAAATCATTGATGGAATCATTAAAGAGCCTATAGGTGGGGCACATTCCAATCCCGAAGAAATGGCAAAGACTTTAAAGAAAGCGGTTATCAAAAATATTTCGGAGTTGGAGGAAATGAGCGCGGAGGAACGAATTCATCAGCGGATTGAAAAATATTCGCGGATAGGTGTGTATGAAGTGTTAAGTGAAAAGGATATTTGATGAAACTGTGGGATAATTTCAGAGACTATTTCTACAAAAGAAAACTGGCGGAAAGGCATTCAAAGCCGGAACGGGTTATTACAAAGCCCCCCTCTGCGGACTTAAAGCCAGATCAAAA
>JAZKEP010000063.1:5981-6260 GCA_040387015.1 Bacteroidota bacterium | reverse complement strand
TATAATTTCGCAAGTTATGGTTGTGCTGCATGGGCCATGACCATTCTCTTGGTTATCTTTCTTAAATCGAAAGGGTATTTGGCGCGCGTAAATGAAAACCATGTTCACGATCTTGGAAAGTTGCTTTTCGGCTTCTCTATCTTCTGGACATACCTTTGGTTCTCTCAATTCATGTTGCAGTGGTTCGCTAACTTTCCGGAAGAAACTCACTTTTGGGTAAAGCGTTTTGATATTACCTATTTTAAAGTAACTGTTTTCCTGGCGCTCATCATCAATTTC
>JAZKEP010000063.1:5664-5971 GCA_040387015.1 Bacteroidota bacterium | reverse complement strand
GATGATTGGTTTTGGTGCTACGTTACTCATCTTCGGTCACTACGTTGATTTTTTCAACTATACTTTTTTTGAACCGAACTTGAATAAAACAGAACAGCATCATGGTGGCGGCCACGCGGCTGCCGGCAACACCGAAAAAGTTGTTTTGTATGCAGAAGCTGAAACAAAAGCAAACCATGAAGCAGCAGCAACTACTGATGCTACACCTGTGCATGAGAACACAGAAGCAGTAACTACTGAAGTAAAGCATGAGGCTGAAGCCGCACAAGGTCACGATCGCGCCGGCGAAGTAGTTTTGCGGATCGCG
>JAZKEP010000063.1:4421-5654 GCA_040387015.1 Bacteroidota bacterium | reverse complement strand
ATACTAAAGCGGAAGGTACTGGACACGAAGCAAAAGGTGAGCACGGCCATGAAGCAGCGGCTGGTGGACATGGTCACGAAGCGCCCGAGAAAAATTTTGCAGGAATCGGTATCGGAGAGTTAATGGTATTTATAGGGTTCTTAGGAGCATTCCTGTTCTTGTTCTTCCGTAATTTAGCTAAGCGTCCTATTAGTCCTGAGAACGATCCGTATTTGAAAGAGAATGAGAAGTTGGTTGTAACTTATTCGTAATTGATTTTTGATAAACTGAAAGAAACGAAATTATCATGGTAGCATTTTTGAGTTTTGCAATTGTTGTTCTGTTGTTTGTTGTTCTTGTCTTAATTGCAAGAGCACAGGAACTAACGGCCGATTTGAAGGACGGTAAGGTAAGCTTTGTTAATCAGAGCCGTATCAATGGCTATTTTATGCTTGGCTTTTTGATATTCATGTTTGTAGGTTCTGCTTTTTGCTTCAAGATTTTGACGCCTGTGATGTTACCTAAGGCTGCTTCTATTCACGGGGTAAATACGGACTTCCTTTTCAACATTACCATGCTCATTATTGGAATTGTATTTGTGCTTACTCAAATTGCTCTTTTCTGGTTTGCTTATCGCTATAATGAAAGTCATGGGCACGAATCTTATTTCTATCCTCACAACAATACCCTGGAAGTTATCTGGACAGTTATTCCTTCTATCGTTCTTACCGGTTTAATCGCAATGGGTATGTATGAGTGGATGAGAATTTTTAATCCTGATATCCGCGATAAAAATATGATGGTGATTGAAGCTACCGGTAAACAATTCAACTGGATGCTTCGTTATTCGGGTAAAGACGGAAAGTTTGGTGAGCGTATTATTGATCAGGAACACGTTTCTCCAACCAACGAACTTGGAATCAACTGGAAAGACGCTAAGAGCCATGATGATTTTATGGCTGATAAACTTTACTTGGTTAAGAACAAACCCGTATTGATGAAACTTGGCGCACAGGACGTGCTGCACAGTTTCTTCCTTCCGCATTTCCGTGTAAAAATGGATTGCGTGCCTGGTATTCCTACCGAATTTTATTTCGTACCTACCATGACTACGGAAGAAATGCGCCAATATTTAAGTACGCAGCCTTGGTGGCAGACTATCAACCCTGAAACAGGGGAACCTCGCTGGCACACGTTTAAATACGAATTGGCTTGTGCTGACATGACATCCAGTGCCCGTCGAAATGAAGTTCA
>JAZKEP010000063.1:0-4411 GCA_040387015.1 Bacteroidota bacterium | reverse complement strand
ATCACACTATGGAATGCAGCGCGATGTGGTAGTTGTTGAACAAAAGGAATATGATGAGTGGTTTGCTAAGCAAACTCCTATTTACATTCCGGAAGTTGCCGAAGAACCTACTGCGGTTGACACAATGCATGAAGAGATTAAGAAGCCTGAAGCGATGTTGATTAGAAAATAATTTAAGTAGAAACAAAATAAAGATATGGGATCAGCTACAGTAACACATACCACCGAACATCATGAGCATGTTCATGGTCATGAAGAACATCATCACGAAGAAACATTTCTGACAAAATATATTTTCAGTCAGGATCATAAAATGATCAGTAAGCAGTTTCTAATCACTGGAATTTTCTGGGGAGTTGTTGGAGGTTTGCTTTCCGTTCTTTTCCGTTTGCAATTGGGTTGGCCCAACGAAACTTTCCCTTTCCTTGAAACATTTCTTGGTAAGTGGGCAGAAGGCGGCAAAATAAGCAGCGAGTTCTACTATGCACTTGTTACCATGCACGGAACTATCCTTGTATTTTTTGTTTTAACAGGAGGATTGAGCGGAACCTTTGCAAACCTTCTGATTCCGTATCAGTGCGGCTCTCGGGATATGGCATCGCCTTTCATCAATATGCTTTCGTATTGGTTTTTCTTAGGTGCAGGTGTGGTGATGTTATTTTCGTTCTTTATTCAAACCGGTCCTGCGTCAGGTGGCTGGACGGCTTATCCGCCAATCAACGGTTTAAGAGATACAGCAGTTAACCTTGGCTCCGGGCTCGGTTTCGATTTATGGATTCTTGGAATGACCTTATTTATCGTTTCAGCGCTATTGGGAGGATTGAATTATATAGCAACTGTGTTGAACATGCGTACCAAAGGAATGAGCATGTTCCGTCTTCCGCTGACCATCTGGGCATTGATGTTTACTGCCGTAATCGGAGTTCTTTCTTTCCCTGCACTTCTTGCAGGATGTGTTCTTCTTGAATTCGACCGTTTACTCGACACAAGCTTTTACCTCAACAACATTATCATCAACGGAAACCTGTTAGGCTACAAAGGCGGTTCGCCAATCTTGTTCCAGCACTTATTCTGGTTCTTAGGGCATCCTGAAGTTTACATCATCATCCTTCCTGCCATGGGATTAGTTTCTGAAGTTCTTTCAGTTCACTCACGTAAACCTATTTTTGGATACAAGGCGATGGTGTTTTCTATTCTTGCAATTTTGATTTTGTCATTCATTGTTTGGGCGCACCACATGTTTGTTACTGGCTTGAACCCGAACTTAGGAGCTATTTTCACGCTCTTTACTTTGTTGATTGCAATCCCGTCTGCTATTAAAGTATTTAACTGGATAGGTACGGTATGGCGTGGAAAAGTGAGATTGAGTTCAGCCGCTTTGTTCGCTATCGGCTTTGTATCTATGTTTATTTCCGGTGGTCTTACAGGTATTATCCTCGGTAACTCAGCCATTGATATTCAGTTGCACGATACCATGTTTGTGGTAGCCCACTTTCACATTGTAATGGGAGTTTCTGCTTTCTTCGGAATGTTTGCAGGAGTATATCACTGGTTCCCTCGCTTGTATGGAAGATACATGAATGAAACGTTAGGTTTGATTCACTTCTATGTGACTTTGATTGGTGCTTATGCCATTTTCTTCCCAATGCACTTTATGACAGGGCTTCCTCGCAGATATTACACGTATGCGAATTTTGAAACATTCAATAACTTCAACTTCCTCGCAGAGTTTATCAGTATAGCTGCCATCATCGTATTCCTCGGACAAATCGTATTCGTTGTCAATTTCTTCTACAGCATCTTCAAAGGAAGACAAGTGGAAGTAGAAAAGACTGTAGATGGTCATGACTATGGCAATCCTTGGGGCGCTACTTCTATTGAATGGAGTGCACCTATCGAAAGATTACACGGCAACTGGCCGGGCGATATTCCATCCGTTCACAGATGGCCTTATGATTACAGTGTAAACGGTCGCGAATATATTCCGCAGGTTGAACCACTTAAACCGGGCGAAGTTCCGCACGAATAAGATAAATTAATTGAAATAGGGTATAGAAATTTATAGTAGTTTGAAATGGTAAAACAGGAAACAATAACAATTACAACAGCTCAGTTTATCCGTCAGAAGATAAGTGACTATGCTATGTTGGCAAAGTTCCGGCTTAGCTTTCTCGTGGTGTTTTCTGCGGTGATAGGTTATTTATTTGCAGTAGACGGAACATTCTTCAACCTCACCCATATTTTTATTCTTGCACTTGGAGGGATGTTGGTTACAGGAGCATCTAATGCCATCAATCAGGTTATCGAAAGAGATATTGATAAACTGATGAAGCGCACCGAAAATCGTCCTTTACCAACAGACCGTATGAACATGCTCGAAGCAATTCTCGCAGCAGGCGCTATGGGAATTTCAGGTATTATCATTCTCACTTATTTTTTTAATCCAACAGCAGGAGTGCTGGCTGCTATTTCCTTATTGAGTTATGCGTTTGTTTACACACCACTCAAAAGAGTTTCATCGGTAGCGGTTTTTGTTGGTGCTATTCCGGGGGCCTTGCCACCCATGATTGGTTATGTATGCGCTACAGGAACTATTGACTTTATTGCTATCCTTCTTTTCAGTGTGCAATTCATCTGGCAGTTTCCTCATTTTTGGAGTATTGCGTGGATACAATATGAAGATTACAAAAAGGCGGGAATTATGTTGCTTCCTTCTCCAAGCGGAAAAACAAGGGCCAGTGCTATTCAGAATGTTATTTATTGCACCGTGCTTTTAGTGGTTTCTATGATTCCCTACTTCTTTAACATGGTTGGAATACTAGGAAGCATTTTTATAGCCGCAGCGGGTATTATTTTTTTATGGATGGCTTTAGAGCATTACAGAAAGTGTGAAGATAAAACAGCGCGTGTGCTGATGTTTGGTTCATTTTTGTATTTGCCGGTAGTGCAACTGGCAATGGTATTAGGAAAAATCTGATGGCGATAACCTTGAACGATAAAGACATTCTTAAGGAGAAGACGGAATACACCGGCATTCACCCACAAAAGTTTGGGTTGTGGATTGCCATGGCTTCCATGAGTATGTTCTTTGCCGCTTTAACCAGTGCCCTTCTTGTAAAGAAAGGAGATTACCGCAGCTGGGAAGGCTTTACATTGCCTACTGTTTTTCTTTTCAGTACCGTTGTAATTATCAGTTTGAGTGTTTGTATTCATGCAGCACTTATCAGTTATCGCAAAGCAAAGTTTGATTTGTTCCGTGGCTTGATGGTTGCTTCATTCGTTTTGGGCTGCCTGTTTCTTGGTTTGCAATTGATGGGTTGGCAGGTATTGCAGAATGGTGGAATGACACTCACTCAGAACTTGTCAGGTTCCTTTGTTTACGTTATTACCGGGGCGCACGGTGCACACATCATATTAGGCTTAGTGGTTATGCTGGTGTTTTTAGTAAATGCATTCCGCAATCGCAAAGACCCTATTTATGAATTACGCGATATTATTAACCCAAAGCGCCAGTTGAATTTAGAGTTACTGGTTAGTTACTGGCACTATGTAGATGCTGTGTGGGTTTATCTGTATGTATTTTTCTATCTTAACTATTAATTGATTTTGTATTTACGATTTACGAATAACCATTAACGAATAACCATTAACGAATAACGATTAACTTAAAGATATGTCAGCAACAACAACTCATCACGGAGAGGAAAGCACCAAGGAACTTTGGGATGGCGGAGCATCGCCCTTCAAAGTAGGTTATGGAAAAATAATGATGTGGTATTTCCTCATCTCCGATACTTTCACATTTGCTTCTTTTCTTATTGCTTATGCTTCATTGAGATTTACGCAATCTGAAGCATGGCCTAAGGCATCGGAAGTATTTGCTTCTATTCCTATTCACGGCTTTGATACACTGCACTTGCCGCTGGTATTTGTAAGTTTTATGACGTTCCTTTTAATTATCAGCTCTTACACCATGGTGCGCGCAGTGCAGGAAGGTTACCTGATGAATAAAGATGGCGTGGTGAAGTTCCTGATCCCTACCATTATTTGCGGCATTGCATTTTTGGGTTGCCAGTACTTAGAGTGGACTCACTTGATTGCAGACGGAATGACCCCTACTACTGCATCGGCTACTACTAAAATCACTAACTTTGGGCAGTTGTTCTTTGTAATAACCGGTTTCCACGGTTTGCACGTGTTGGGTGGTGTGGTGCTTAATACCTGGCTGGCAATATCGGCTGCAAACGGCAAATTTGATAAAGTAGGCCATTACGAAATGGTAGAGAAGATTGGTCTTTACTGGCACTTTGTGGATTTAGTTTGGGTGTATGTATTCCTTTGCTTCTATCTTCTTTGATACTTAATACTTAATACTTAATACTTAATACTTAATACTTAATACTTAATACTT
>JAZKEP010000062.1:0-3306 GCA_040387015.1 Bacteroidota bacterium | reverse complement strand
CCAGCATCAATTACGCAGTTTGTGTTTATATCATCCACCACTTTACCTCTAATGATTGCTGCACAATTTAAATTCTGATAACCAACACTATTTTCATATACACCCGCGCTACATCCATTCGCATCTGTTACCCATACACCAATTCCCCAATTTGCATCCAGGTTAGATGCCGTTTGGTTAGTGGACCCATTACCCCACCTATAGGTATATGGAGGTGTGCCATTAGTGAGTGAAACAGAAGCAGAACCATCGTTAGCAAAAATACAGGTGGCTGGCGTCACTGTCAAGCTTGCGCGCATTGGGCTGATACGATGCACAATAGCGTTTTTCCGAAGTTGGCATCCATTGGCATCCGTTACTGTTACATAGTAATGTCCTGCTGAAAGATTAGTTACTGCAGTTCCTGTTGCACCATTGCTCCACAAATATGAATATGGCACGGCACCTCCGGTGAATGTACAATTGGCAGCACCATTTTGACTTAAACACGTTTCATTGTTGGTGGTGAAAGCGTTACCACTCAAGCCTGAATTCAGATTTATATTAATAGGACTTGAATAGTCACAATTATTCGCATCCGTAATTGTGTAGCTATAATTGCCTGCGGTAAGATTTGTGACAGCCGCTGTGGTCGCTCCATTGCTCCACAAAAAAGTGTAAGGTGGTGTACCTCCGGTAGGATTAAGAGTAGCTGAACCAAGCGCACCTGCGCAGATAGCATCAATATAATTGGCATTAGGCGTAATGGGACTTACATCGTATATCCAGGCATAACCACCAACACTGCACCCCGCATTATCAGAAACGGAGACATAGTAGAATCCTGCTGTAAGATTATTGATAGATGCTGTAGTTTGTCCATTACTCCATGAATATAAGTATGGGGGGGTACCCAAAGTTGGAGTGCTTATAGCGGTACCACCATTATTGTGGCAGCTTTCATTTGTAGTTGTTAGGTTCGCATGTATTGGACTGTACCTATTCACATAAACAGAAGAAACTCTCAAACAGCCATTGGCATCATGAACCGTCACAGAATATGCACCTGCTGAAAGACCGGTTATATTTTGCGTAGTTGCACCAGTGCTCCACAAATAGGTATATGGCGCTACCGACCCATTCGCAACTACCGTAGCTGTACCATCCTGATGATTACAGTTTTCGCTGGTAGATGCTGGCGAAAGATTTACAGGTGAAGTTGTGCCGATGTAAGTATATCCGACAATAATACATGAGTTGGCATCAGTAACAGAAACCCGATAACTTCCGGACGAAATATTAGTAATAGTTTGAGTAATCCATGTTGCACCACTTCCATTCCAGGTGTCGCTCCAGAAATAACTATACGGAGGTGTACCTCCATAAACTGTGGCTACAGTAGCACTGCCATTCAAATTCGTGCAATCAGCATATACAGAAGTTATCTGCAAAGAGTCGTTGTTGGAATTCCGAACATAAAAAGCATACTGGGCTGAATCTGTTTCACTTGCTATCACCTTACAACCTGCAGCATCGGTTACAGTAACATCGTAAAGTCCTGAAGTAACATTTGAAAGCGTGGAAGTAATACCTCCATTACTCCACAGATATGAATAGGGAATATTTCCCCCGCTGGCAGTTACCGCAACAGTGCCATCCAATGCCGGGCAATGAGCCGGAGTTGTTGTGCCGTAAATTTGGAAAGGTGCAGGTAGTGCAACATTGTACGTTGCACAAATATTATTAGCATCCCGTATTTCAACAGAGTAAGTACGGCCTGTTGCACCGGTTAAATCTTCAGCACTAGATATAATAGCAGTCTGATTCCAGAATCTCCAGGCAAAGGTATAAGGGGCCAACCCACCTGACACGGTAAGGTCAACGGCCCCATCATGGTCGCAAGGAGGAGTTATTACATTTGTAACCTGGAAACTCTGACCTGAGCATTGGGCTTTTGCGGATGAGGCAAACAACGATACCAATGCTGCAAAAAGAAAAAAGTGATGTGTTTTCATAATGTGTTTGTTTTAATGTTGATGTGAAAGTATATCACATTGTTGCATCATCGATAGTGCATCTTACTTTATTCTTACCTGCTTAAAGCATAGTTTTAAAAATAATACCACTTATTAATACGAAACATCTTACCTGCATAGAAAGGGAACTGCATATCGTGTTTACGAACAGTCATCATTTAATCATTTCGGGTAATTGCATTTAATTTGGACTTCAATTACAGAACAAGACATGAAACAAATTCTGAAACAACTTGGCATCGTTGCTTCCAATGCGGGAACTTCCACCGGAAACAAATGGTTAAAAGGCAAGGGTGAAACCATTCAATCTTTCTCTCCTGTTAATGGAAAACTGATTGCATCCGTTACGGCAACTTCCGAAAAGGATTATCGTGCAGTCATTGATGTTGCTAATGAAGCATTCAAAATCTGGAGAAATATTCCTGCTCCAAAGCGTGGCGAAGTAGTTCGTCAAATTGGTGATGAACTACGGAAGAACAAAGAACCGCTTGGCAAGTTAGTTTCCTATGAGATGGGAAAGAGTTTGCAAGAAGGTTTAGGCGAAGTACAGGAGATGATTGACATCTGCGACTTTGCCGTTGGTCTTTCTCGACAGCTGCAGGGGCTTACCATGCATAGCGAACGGCCGAACCATAGAATGTATGAACAATGGCATCCGCTGGGCATTGTCGGAATTATTTCTGCTTTTAATTTCCCTGTTGCAGTTTGGAGTTGGAACGCTATGCTTGCCTGGGTATGCGGTGATGTATGCATATGGAAGCCTTCAGAAAAAACTCCTTTATGCGGTATCGCCTGCCAAAATATAGCGACAAAAGTTTTTAAACGAAATAATTTACCCGAAGGAATCTCATGCTTAATAAATGGAAATTATAAGGTAGGGGAATGGATGAGCAGCGATACAAATGTTGCACTCGTATCAGCCACAGGTTCCACAAAAATGGGGAAAGCAGTTGCACAGAGCGTAGCTATAAGGCTTGGAAAAACTTTATTAGAGCTGGGCGGAAACAATGCAATCATTCTTACTCAACATGCTGATATAGATATAGCCATGGTGGCAGTTGTGTTTGGAGCGGTAGGCACAGCAGGACAGCGCTGCACCACAACAAGAAGACTAATTATTCACGAATCGAAATACGAAGAGGTAAAGAAAAGGTTGGAGAAAGCATATACACAACTTAAAATCGGAGATCCTTTGAATGAAAAAAATCATGTGGGTCCGTTAATTGATAAACAAGCCGTAAAAATGTATGAAGCCGCTATTGCTGAAGCAAAAAAAGAAGGAGGCAAGGTT
>JAZKEP010000061.1:0-4818 GCA_040387015.1 Bacteroidota bacterium | reverse complement strand
ATCTTCATGAGTAACGGTCTTGACAACGTTAGGCCCTGTTACAAACATGTAAGAAGTATGCTCCACCATCATAATAAAATCGGTAATGGCAGGTGAATACACCGCCCCCCCGGCACAAGGCCCCATGATAGCGGATATTTGAGGTATCACCCCCGAAGCAATGGTGTTACGATAAAATATATCGGCATAACCACCGAGCGAAACAACGCCCTCCTGAATACGGGCCCCTCCGGAGTCATTCAAGCCGATGACGGGGGCACCATTCTTCATGGCTAAGTCCATGATTTTGCAAATCTTCTCGGCATGGGTCTCGGAAAGCGAACCACCAAACACCGTAAAGTCCTGAGAGAAAACATAAACAATTCTTCCGCTGATAGTGCCATAGCCGGTAACTACTCCATCGCCCGGATAAATTTCTTTATCAATACCGAAATCTCTTCCGCGATGTTCAACCAACATTCCTATTTCTTCAAAGCTTCCTGCATCTAAAAGCAAATCAAGTCGTTCGCGGGCGGTTAGTTTTCCTTTCTTGTGTTGGTCGTCAATACGCTTTTGTCCGCCACCGAGAGAAGCAGCGGCTTTCTTTTCATTTAGTTTATCTATCTGTTGCTTCATGTTCCTTTTTGTATTTCAATAAAAAATTGGATGGATGAAATGATGGATGGTTGAAAATCCAATAATCCATTCATCCATTTATCCAACTATCCAACATTCCATCATTCCATCCTCTCTTTAAATTCAATTCCGTATTCTTTTAATTCGGCTAATATAGGATTATAGATTTCAGGATATTTCGGCATCAACACTCCGCGCTTTTTTATTTCATCATTTAAAATCATTCGTGTGACCATTGCTACCGGCAAGCCAACTGTTGCTGACATGGCAGTATGCTCAGGGTCTTTACCAATAAGCACTAATGATGATTGCAACGCCTTGTTCTTTCTTCCATCCTTATACATGATTTCGTGAATCATTACCACCATATCCCGGTCGTTCTGCTGCATGGTCCAGGTATGTTCCAAAGCAAATTGAAGAATATCGGAAGGCACTACCCATTTATCGTGATGTAGAAACAAGGCCGGAATGACAGAAGTGGAGTGAATGAGTTTTTCGGTTTGCTTATCGGTAATAATCTCTTTTGACTTATTGAGTTGTGTAACTTCCTCTCTGAATTTATGCGTAAGCCTTTCCTTCCGGTTGGTGAATCCCAATTGAATGAGGGCGTGCCATCCTTTGCAGTAGGGGGACCTGCGTAAAGTGCCGCGATACATAGTTTTTACTCCTTTCAATCCATATTCAGAAACATACTTCAATGAATCACGATTGGGATAGCTTTCAAATTTTCCGTACCCCTTCACTTTAACTTCCGAAGTATTAGCAAACAACTCTTCATAAGTCAGCTTTACTTTCTTCCCGCTATCGAGATATTGAATTTCACCTTCGCCTTGACCGGCAAGAATTACATTGCGCGGATTCCAGGTGAACTTGTAATGCCACAGGTTATCGTCACTTTCAGGAGCAATCAATCCGCCACAATGTGATTTATAGCCGGTGATAGTTTTGCCTTCCTTCTTTAGCCGGTCAATCATCTGCATCGAACTCATGTGGTCAATGCCGGGGTCAAGACCAATCTCATTCATAAAAATCAGATTCTTCTTCTTCACCTTTTCATTCATATCCTTCATGACATCGGAGATATAAGAAGGAGTGACAAGGTGCTTTTTCAGCGCCAGGCAATTCTCTGCCACCGGAATATGCATAGCTGCAGGAAGCATGGAGATAACAATATCCGCTTCGGAAATTATCTTGTTGCGATTTACCTCATTGTAGAAATCAAAACCGATAGCGAGCGTGTTAGGCCTATTCTTTGTTTTCTGCAAAGCCTGGACGGCAGTAATGTCTGCTACCGTTATCTGCCATTCTTCTGTTGAAGATTTTTCAACCAGATAATCAATCAGCGCACCCGATGATTTGCCCGCACCAAGTATGAGAATGTTTCGCATGATGAATGATGAGCAATATTAGAAAATGAATTTCTTTGCTGCACTAAAACTATAACAATGATTTGGAAAGTAAAGCCTACGCCTGAGTTTGTTCACAGTTTCCCCCGGAAGAATATGGCTGACCATTTGGGAATTGATATTGTTGATGTGGGCGATGATTACATCACCGCCCGAATGCCTGTTGACGAACGAACTATTCAACCCTTTGGTTTGCTGCATGGTGGAGCATCGTGCGTATTAGCTGAAACACTCGGCAGCATTGCCGGAACATTTTGTATTGACCCCACCAAACAAATGGTAGTAGGTATAGAGATAAATGCCAACCACATTCGCAGCGCAAAAAGCGGTTACGTATACGGAACGGTGAAGCCCATTCACATAGGGCTATCCACCCAAGTTTGGAATATTGAAATAGTGAATGAAGAGAAGAAGTTGGTGTGTGTTTCCAGGTTGACGTGCGCGGTGAAGAATATATAGAGAATGGAATGCAGGAATATTGGATAGATGGTTGAAAGGAAAGAAACTTGTATTTTCAACTATTAGTTATCCAATCAATGGCATCTCATAATGATTTCGGGAAACAAGGCGAAGAAGCTGCCCTTGAGTTTCTAAAGAAACTAGGGCATGAGATTCTTGCGCAAAATTATCGTTTCACCAGAGCAGAGGTAGATATTATCTCAAAGGTTCCCGGCATAGTTGTCTTCACCGAAGTGAAAACGCGCAGCAGCGAAAAGTTTGGTTACCCCGAAGAGTTTGTTGGTAAGCAAAAAATGAAGCTGATGAAAGAAGCAGCTGAAGAATATCTGTATCGCAACAATCTGGAAACAGAAGTCCGGTTCGATATTATATCTGTTACTTCTGTAAAAGGAGAGTTAAAGATTCACCATATAGAAGATGCTTTCTTCTACGATGGGAAAGATTCTGATTACTGAATCCCTGCCTTTCAACTCTGAACTCTTCTGTTATCTTCGCGCTTCAATTTTTAAAACATGACTACCGAAAACATAAATGATATAAAGGGCCGTTTAGAGGCTTTGAGGGGGTATCTTTGACTACGCTAACAGAAAGCTCAAGATAGGACAAGACGAAAACACTACCACTCACCCCGACTTCTGGAATAACCCTAAGAAGGCGGAAGAAATTCTGAAAGAAATTAAGCTCAACAAATTCTGGGTGAACTCCTTCGACAATGCCTGGAAGGCGTTTGAAGATGTAAGTGTGCTGCGTGAGTTTTACGAAGGTGGTGAGGCTACCGATGTAGAACTTAAAGAAGCTTACACTCATGCACTGGCCGCTTCCGATGATTTGGAATTCCGCACTACACTCAATCAACCCGAAGACCAGTTAGGCGCTGTGTTAGAGATAAATGCAGGGGCAGGCGGTACCGAAAGCTGCGACTGGGCGAGTATGCTGATGCGTATGTATGTAATGTGGGCAGAGAATCATGGATTTAAAATTACAGAAGCTGACCGCACCGATGGCGATGTGGCGGGAATTAAATCCGTATCGCTGCAGATTGAAGGAGATTTTGTTTACGGACATTTAAAAGGCGAAAACGGAGTACATCGTTTAGTTCGTATTTCGCCTTTTGATTCAAACGCCAAGCGGCATACTTCGTTTTGTTCGGTGTTTGTGTATCCCATAGCCGATGATACTATTGAGATAAAAATACCCCCATCGGAAATGGAGTGGGCAACGTTTAGAGCAAGCGGTGCAGGCGGACAGAATGTAAATAAGGTGGAAACAGCAGTGCGGGTGAAGCATCTTCCCACGGGTATTGTGGTGAACTGTCAGGTTACCCGCTCACAGCATGACAACCGTGAACGTGCCTTAAAAATGCTGAAGTCGAAACTGTATGAAATTGAGGTGCAGAAAAGAAACGAAGCGCGCGATAAACTGGAGGGAACAAAAATGAAAAACGAGTGGGGTTCACAGATTAGGAACTATGTCTTGCATCCGTATAAACTTATAAAGGATAACCGTTCGGGATACGAAACCGGAAACATTCAACCTGTGCTGGACGGTGAACTGGATGAGTTTATAAAGGCTTATCTCCTACATGCAACAAAGAAACTTTAGCCTCGTTAGGTGGATAAATGAATTGATAGAAGAAAAGGAAAAAAATTACTTTGCACTCATTCTCACTTTAAATGGATATCTCTAAATACATCAGCGAATTACTTTACGACCATGATTGTGTCATCATTCCCGGCTTCGGAGGGTTTGTATGTAATTACAAGCCCGCTGAAGTTCATCCTGTAGTTAATACTATCTCCCCTCCTTCCAAGGCTGTTTCCTTCAACAGAAACCTGCGCTCCAACGATGGACTCCTTCTTAATCACATAGCCGTACAAGAACAGATTTCGTTTGATGATGCATTTGTAAGTGTATATGCATGGGTAGGTTCAACTAATACTTTATTACAGAAGGGAGAAGAAATTAACCTGAGAGGAATCGGAAAGCTTCATAACAATATTGAAGGCAATCTCATTTTCACTTGCGATGAATCTGTCAACTATCTTAAATCTTCATTCGGACTAAGGACCATTACCGCTGCTCCCGTTGTGCGTGAAAGAACCCTTGAGTTTTCTGAAAAGCCTGTGGTGCAACAAACCCAACAGTTCACCCTTCCTAAGGGTACCTGGAGGATTGCTGCTGCCGTGTTGCTGATAGGTGCTATGGTTACCTTCCTGCAGCTGATGAGAACCGGTGTTGAAATTAAGCCGCTCAACTTAGATGAAGCTGGTGTTTTCAATTTAGTAAGCACCCTTTTTAAGGCCGCAGAACCCGAATTAAAACCAATTCCTCTGGGAAA
>JAZKEP010000060.1:1070-5475 GCA_040387015.1 Bacteroidota bacterium | reverse complement strand
CATTTTCCGATTCGTTTTGGGCATGATCGAAATTTGGATACTCTGCCAACGAATCATAATGAGAAATAAAGGCATGGTGGTAATTTTCTTTGTCCAATCCAAGTTCATCGGCCGAGTTTAGCATTTCTATCAGCCATTTACGTTGGTCTTCATTTTTGCTGCTTCTATCTGTCCATAATGTGCTATAGCCAAAGTGGTCATAATAACTTTTCACCAAAGCACCATTGTAAATCGTTTCACTATCGCTTTCTGCCACCATAACTTTATTGTGATGTAGCAATTTATATAGCTTACCTCCACTACCAGGGAAAAAGGTATTCCGCAGAAAAAAAGATACAAGCAAAGCAGTAAGCATCAAACCCACAGCGCCTAACCGGATAGAACTTTGTTTTGTCATGACTGTTATATTTGGAATGAAAAAACGTGCCAAACGTTTTGCGGAGGAATAAGCCTATTCTTCAAACGATTTTACTTCGCGTGTGTTAATAAGAAATTCCGAAAATTGATTCAGCTTCTGCTGGTTACCCGAAATAGTATAAAAGAAGCTTACTCCTGTTTCTGTTTGGAAGATTTTTTTAAGCCTTGCTTTAACTTTAAGTTCTTTTAATTTTTCTTCTATTTGGCTTTTCCCCGATTCGTATTCTGCATTCAGATTGATTCGATAGTTCCTCACCTGATGAATATCTTCGATAAAATCCTGTGCTTTTTCGAATAACGCAAGAACGATAATAGCAATGATAAGCGTGGTAATAGCAGTTGCATATTGGCTTACCCCAATTGCCATACCGATAGCAGCAGAAATCCAGATGGTGGATGCGGTCGTTAATCCCGAAATATTAAACCCGTCTTTAAAAACTACTCCAGCTCCAATAAAACCGATGCCTACAATAATGTTAGATGCTATACGATCGGGACTGGTCGCACCTCCTATTTTCACAGAGAGAATAGTGAAAAGGGTTGCCCCCAGCGTAACCATTGTAATGGTACGAAACCCTGCAGCCTTACTGCTATACTCCCGCTCAAAACCAATAATAGCTCCACACAACACTGCAAGGGATAACTGAATAAATACTTCCGGTATCATATAACAGCAAAAGTAAAGCTTAAACATTGCATTTCACTTTCACAGAAATGACTGTGGATATGTTGTTTTAAGGGCTTCTCTATAATTGTTTCTTTAGCATTTATGAATAAGAAACTTAAAAACCATTTGATAGATAAGTACCGCGAGTCTATCAGCGAACGATACGATTACGATAAAATTAAAACGGACCCGAACCTGCCGAAAGGCTTTACCAAAGACAACATCGATGAACTCCGTCAGTTCTTTCTGGAGAACCTGTATTCTTCACCTGCTGAAAGAGAAAAACTCGATGCTGCTTTTATACAACTGGAAACCTTCATTGCCCAC
This sequence comes from Bacteroidota bacterium, assembly GCA_040387015.1. Taxonomy (GTDB): domain Bacteria; phylum Bacteroidota; class Bacteroidia; order Chitinophagales; family LD1; genus Bog-950. The sequence continues at coordinate 4,064 of JAZKEP010000060.1, read as the reverse complement.
CCCAGCAAGATATGGGGTCTGCTCGGTAGTTTACCTACCGCCATCTTTGAATTCGGGCTTCATTTCCCCGCTGCTGTGAAAGCTGCTGCTTCGGCCTTGCACACACATACATCTGCCCGTCATTTCGAGGATGCGCTGCTGCAGGCTGCAGAGGGTACAAAGTATCCTGTTCCGCTCACCGATGAGCAATTTCGCGAATGCCTTGCAGCACTCCCCTCTAAACAGTTAATGGGATTCCTGGACGACCTCGCCTCTTTATTTCAGACCATAACGGATACTGCTTTGCTGAAGAAAACCATCCATATAATGGAAAATATTCTAAAGCGAATGGATGAAAAAAAGGATGTTTACGGCCCTGAAGATAAGGACGCAATTATGTTGGGGGTTAACCTTTTTAAGAAAAGCTACAAACTGCTTGAAAGGTATGATGATGATATAAAAAACCAAGTGGTACAATTTGTGGTTTACAACGAAACCAAGTTCATTAAGGGTTTACACAAAAAAAGAAAAAGCGCAGCTAAGTAGTGGGGTGGTTTGCTACATTTGCGCCTCATTAAAAATGCCCCTTACGAATGCTCATTAAAGCTGCTCAACTTCTCCTTAGCCTTTCCATATTAGTGGTTATACACGAATTGGGGCACTTTATAGCTGCCCGCATGTTCAAAACCAGGGTGGAGAAATTTTACCTCTTCTTCGACTTCCTTTTCCCTATACCCACGGTACTCAACTTCGCCTTATTCAAAAAGAAGATAGGCGATACCGAATACGGTATCGGATGGTTCCCTTTGGGCGGTTATGTAAAGATTGCAGGAATGGCTGATGAAAGCATGGACGACAGCTATCTGAGCAGCGAGCCTAAGCCCGATGAATACCGCAGCAAGAAGAACTGGCAGAAGCTCATCATCATGTTGGGTGGTATTATCATGAATATCCTTTTGGGATGGTTTATTTACTCTATGCTGGCTTTCTCCCAGGGCGATGCTTATTTGCCTGCCGAGAATGCGAAGTATGGTATTTCGGTTGATTCGCTTGGTACTTATGCCGGCTTTCGCGATGGCGATGTTATCCTTTCGCACGATGGTGGTATAAAGTTCAATAGCTTCAACTCGGTTGCTGCCGAAATTTTGCTGGATGATATTAAAACAGTGGAAGTTCTTCGCGATGGACAGGCGGTTACAATTACTATTCCATCGGGATTTGCCAAGCAGGCGGTTTCTTCAAGAGTTAAAAAAGGATTTATTGATTTCAGGATTCCTTGTATGGTCGGTGACTTTACTCCTGAAACTGTGCTGAAAGGCAAGCTGAAGAAAGGCGATGTAATTGTTGCCATCAACGATTCATCTGTTCATTACTTTCAGGAGGCAAAGGGAATACTTGCCAATTTAAAGGGTGAAGATGCGGTGATAACATTTGTGAGAGATAAGAAAGACACCCTTACAGCAAACGTTACTGTTCCTGTTACCGGGTTACTTGGATTCTCCTCTCCTGTTGATGTTCGCGATTACAGAGGTTACATTGACTTTGTAGAAAACGAATACGGGTTCTTTGAATCGTTCGGGCAAGGTGCAAAACTGGCTTACAAAACCATGCGTGATTACCTGAAGCAGTTCAAGCTTATCTTCAACCGCGAGGTGGAAGGTTACAAACAAATAGGTGGCTTGGGCACTATGGGCTCTATCTTCCCTTCTACCTGGGACTGGCTGGCATTCTGGAAACTTACCGCTTTCATTTCGCTAATGCTGGCTATTGCCAATCTTCTTCCCATTCCGATGTTGGATGGCGGTTATGTTATTCTTCTTTTATTTGAAATGATAACCGGCAAGCAGTTGAGCGACAAAGTGGTTGAGAATATTAACCGCGTTGGTTTTGTTATTGTCATCTTCCTGATGCTTTATGCCAACGGCATGGATATTTTCAGGGCGTTTTTCAAGTAAGAAACTAACTCAATAGGTTTATTTTTGCTTTGTATTTAACTGTTAACTGACAACCGTCAACTGTAAACTATTTTCATGGCAACAGGCTTCTTCAAAGTTCCCACAGCACACAATGAACCGGTAAAAAGTTATGCGCCCGGCACTGCTGAACGCGCAGCACTAAAAAAGAAACTGGCAGAAATGCGCAAAGAGGTGCGCGACATTCCCATGTTTATTGGCGGAAAGGAAGTTCGTGAGGGCACTAAAACTTCGCTTCATCCTCCGCACGACCACAAACATCTATTGGGGCATTTTTATAAAAGCGAAAAGAAACACGTTACACAAGCTATTAATGCGGCACTTGCTGCCCGCAAGAACTGGACGGCCCTTAGCTGGGAGCACCGCGCTTCTATTTTCCTGAAAGCAGCTGAGCTTATTGCAGGGCCTTACCGCATGGAGTTGAATGCTGCCACCATGCTTGGTCAAAGCAAAAATGCTTACCAGGCGGAGATTGATTCAGCTTGTGAGATTATAGACTTCCTACGCTTTAATGTGCAGTTTATGACCGAGATTTATTCCATGCAGCCGCAGAGTTCGGCAGGTATTTGGAACAGAAGTGAGTGGCGACCGCTGGAAGGTTTTGTTTACGCGCTTACTCCTTTCAACTTTACGGCTATTGCGGGTAACCTGCCTTCGAGTTGCGCCCTGATGGGCAATGTGGTGGTTTGGAAACCATCCAACACTGCTATCTATTCGGCTTATGTGCTTATGAAGATTTTCCGCGAGGCGGGAGTGCCCGATGGTGTTATCAATCTTATTTATCCTTCGGGGCCCGATGCTGCCGATGTTGTTTTTCAGCATCCCGACTTTGCGGGCATTCACTTTACAGGCTCAACAGGTGTGTTTCAGGATATATGGAAAAGCATTGGCAACAATATTCACCGCTACAAAACATACCCGCGCATTGTGGGCGAAACAGGCGGTAAAGATTTTATACTGGCCCATAAATCGGCTGATGCAAAGGTGGTGGCTACTGCCATTTCGCGCGGAGCGTTTGAATACCAGGGCCAGAAATGTTCTG
>JAZKEP010000060.1:0-1060 GCA_040387015.1 Bacteroidota bacterium | reverse complement strand
CTTCACGCGCTTATGTTCCTTCCAACATCTGGAAAGAAGTGAAGCAGTATGTGCTTGCGGATTTGGCTACCATGAAGATGGGCGGCACGGAAGATTTCGGCAACTTCATTAATGCTGTAATTGACGAAAAGAGTTTCGATAAGCTGGCTTCTTACATTGACGGTGCTAAGAAGGGCAAGGATGCGAAGATTGTTGCAGGAGGAAACTATAACAAAACCAAAGGCTATTTTATTGAGCCAACTATTATTGAAGCCAAAGACCCTAAGTATGTTACCATGTGCGAAGAGTTATTCGGCCCTGTGCTGACAGTATATGTATATGACGCGGACAAGTTTGATGACATTCTGAAAGTGGTGGACACCACTTCCATCTATGCGCTTACGGGTTCTATTATTGCACACGACCGCTACGCCATTGAACAGGCTACTAAAAAGCTGACGCATGCGGCAGGTAACTTTTACATTAACGATAAGCCTACGGGGGCTGTGGTAGGTCAGCAGCCTTTTGGCGGCAGCCGTGGCTCGGGCACTAACGATAAAGCAGGCAGCATGATTAACCTGCTGCGTTGGGTTTCGCCACGTACTATTAAAGAAACCTTCGTTCCTCCGGTTGATTACAGGTATCCTTTTTTAGAGAAGGATAAGTAGTTGGCTCTTTCCTCAAATTAAACTTACCGGGGCTTAAGCCCAATCTCATTACTGGCAGTAGCCTTATGCTTTAGCGATGGGTTAAACAGCATTCAATGGTCATCCCAATCGTTTGGGAAGTCGTTCTAAACCATTCAATGCACATCCCAATCGTTCGGGAGGTTGTTCTAAATCATACAATGCACATCCCAATCGTTTGGGAGGTTATTCTAAACCATTCAATGCTCATCCCAATCGTTTGGGAGGTCGTTCTAAACCATTCAATGGTCATCCCAATCGTTGCGGAGCTCGTTCTAAACCATTCAATGACATGCCGCATCGTTGCGGAGCTCATTCTAAATCATTCAATGCTCTGCCGCATCGTTGCGGAGCTCATTCTAAATCATTCAATGCTCTGCCGCATCGTTGCGGAG
>JAZKEP010000059.1:319-2834 GCA_040387015.1 Bacteroidota bacterium | reverse complement strand
GATTATGTGGAAGCACACCGCGACCTACTCATTAACCTGCAGGATGTATTTACTACGCAGGTGAACCTACGCATGAATGAGGTAATGAAAATATTCACGATGGTAGCGACACTGCTGGCACCTGCAACGGTGATAGGCGGCATATTCGGGATGAACTTCGAGGTGATACCGTTATCACATCAGTCTGCCGGATTTTGGTGGGCGGTGGGACTTATGTTGCTGATACCACTGCTGATGCTGATATGGTTCAAACGGAAAGGATGGTTTTAAGTTTAGTGAATAGTGAATAACGAGTAATAAATAGAGCGTTCAGTATTTGAAAATTGAATTTGTTTTTTCGCTTTTTCGGGAAGGCTTGCGTGGCAAAGGGTTTGTTTTTGAAAATTGAATTTTAGTTGAATTTGCTTGAATTTTATTTGAATCAAAATTGAACTATACTTTAATTTTACTTGAACAAAATTGAATTTTACTTTAACCTTACTTGAATTATAGTTTAATTATTTCGGGCAAAATTGAATTGTGTTTTTAAAGGTTTGTGTTGTTGTAAATATTCGAGTGGATCTTGCGGGTCAGACTTGAGCCGACCATTAAAGTGTTTATGTAAAGATACTTAAAATGTAGTGTGGGTGAGGGTTTTGTGGATATGTTCCTGTCAATGTCTTTTCGTTCGTTCCACTCATATTTATTTTTTCAGCATTTATCCTGTTGCCAGCATACGCACTTTATACACCACTGAAGGAGTATATGTACTTCCCAGCATTTGCCATAAGGCGGTGCTCTCTTCGAGGGTCTTGCTGCTCAGGTCTACGATAAGCTTTTCTATACCCGTATCCAGTTTTGGTGAGGTTTGGTTCGTGAACACACTTTTGTTGTGAAAGAAATCGATCACTTCAGAAATATACTTAAGACTTTCAGGGTAGTTGTTACTGAACACTGTTGACACAAGTATCTGAAGACCGATATTGATAGGTGCTGCTATAAATGCTCTTGTATCAACCTTGTTTACGGGCGCATTACGTGACACTGCGTCCTCTTCTATATTAATAAGTGTGAGTACTACCTTATTCTCACCGCTCACTCCGCTGGTGCCATCAGCGTTCTTTAATGAGGACAGAACTACGATGTCCTCATTAAATTTGAACTTGGTCTTAAAATGTTCATTCAGTTCTTCGGCGAGGAATGTGAGTGCTTCGTTGATCATGGTCATTATTTTATTACGAGGTAAGATAAAAGTAATAATTTAGAGAATGTGATCATAGCCGTCGTTCCGTACCAGAAACACTAACTCCTACTCCTGCGGAGCTAATTGGTAAAGAATTGCAAAAGTTATGAAAGAGAAAGCTCTGCGGTTCAAATAGTGCTTAATATTGGCGTCCATGAAAATGATGTTGAAGTATCCTGTCCTTATTGCTATCGCTCTATTATCCTTTATGCCGGCCTGCAGAAAAGATCGGTTATCGAGACGTGATAAGAAGATACTATATACAGAACCAACGCAATCTGAAATTGATGATATCCTGAAGGATTGGAATTCCCGGAATTTGACCCCAACAGAGATCGTTGTAATAGAAGAACATGCTATTCTTAATGATAAGTTCACGCTAAAGATCGTCAGCTACAGGGTTCAAGGCATTAAAGAATATGCTGCATTACTTATTCCTGATGTTGACTCCCTTGTTCCGGTGAGAATGTATGTGGGCGGATTTGGTCTCGATCAGACCGTTAATTCGATAGCAATGGTACTTGACAGTTCGCAGGGAGCAAGTCCCGGTATATTTGCCTTTCCGGCATTAAGAGGTCAGTCACTGGAAATAACTGTGAATGGTACTAGTTATACTTCTCCTGTATCTGAAGGGGTGCATTGTGATGCTTTTGATGGTTGTACTGACGATGTGCTGTCGCTTCTGAATGTTGTAGCTCTTATAGAGGAGCATGCAGATGTGGACAGAACTTCTGTGCGCGGTGGCAGCAGGGGCGGGACAGTAGCGCTGCTTGCTGGTATAAGGGACAAAAGAGTAAAGAAAGTAGTGGATGTTGTGGGACCCACAGATATGCTGGAATTAACATCACAAAATGAACATGACCTAACGTATGAATGCCAATTCCTGGCTGGTCTGAAAAATGAGAATGCAACCATAGAAGCAACGAGGAAAAAACTCATTGCATCGTCTCCGTATTATTTTGCAAAGTACCTGCCTTTAACGCAATTGCACATGGGCTTAAAAGACGTAAGGGTCCCAATAGGCCAGGCACATAAGCTGGAACAGAAAATGAATGAACTGGGTAAGAGTGGCGGCTTCCGGCTTTTTACTTATGACAGGACCCATGATGATATAGGCCAGGATAATATGGAAATGCAGACGAGGATAGAAGAGTTCTTATCACAGCCGTAAGGAATACTCTGTTACCTGACCTCCTGGCAAAGCTCTATCAATACCCCATTAGTACTCTTAGGATGCAGAAAGCAAACCAATTTATTGTCGGCGCCACGCTTAGGCGTTTCGTTCAGCAGCTC